>NZ_JAUSKL010000124.1 GCF_030646925.1 Candidatus Binatus sp.
GAATCTCCGCGCGGATAGCTGCCGGTGCGCACCGGGCATCGTCTTGCCTGGATCCAGCAACTTCGGCCGCGTGTGATGACATCGCTTAGTGCACCAACGCGATCAGCGAGCTCACGATGTAGGCAACGGAGATGGCGCCGAAGATCACTCCGGGCATCTCGTTCAGCATGTTGTACTGGGCAAGCCGCACCGCGTCGCTCGACGGAGTCGCCTCGATCATCCGTCCGATCCGATTGATTCCTGCCTCATTCATCGTCGCGTTCATTTTCATTCCTCCAAACTGTTTGCGTGTTTCGTGTCATTGCTCGTCAAGCAAGCGAGATCAGCGAGCTGACGATGTATCCGAGGGTGAGCAGCCCAAACACCGCGCCGGGCAGTTCGCTCAGCAGGTTGTTCTGCGCATACCGGGTGCTCTCGGTCGCTTCGATCGTTTCCGACACGTTGCGGAATCCGGCGAGCCTTGCTTCGTTAGTAGTTGCGTTCATTTTCATGTCCTCCGCGATTCAGTTCGTATGTCCTTTAAGCAATGCCAATGCCATCGGATTTCTACTGATTTTGCGAGGCCGCCAGTCTGCCATTTTCGCGAAATGTAAGCGTCGCATTCATAAAATGCTTACATACACTGATATTTTCGTAATCGCATTATGCGAGCGGCGAAGCCAGCGCCATACATGATCCGCATCTTATTCCTCATTCGCGAAAATCAAGCAGCCTCGGACACGCAGTTGATTTATGGCATCCTCCACCGAGCCCGCTGCTCTTTGATCTCTGCGATTCTTCTGCGAGAGTGTACCGATGGCGAGTAGCGAACCCGGCCCTGAAGCGTCGGAATTGCCCCCCAAGGCGACCGGCAGCCTGAACCCTCCGACCGGCCCACTGCTGATTGCCGGCGCGATGCCCCAGCCGGCGCCCTCCTTCTCGCGCGATACAGTGCTGCGATTCGCCGAGGTCTCGATCTTCCTCGTCGGCGTGATCGGCGCGGTCGCGCTCGGTCTCGGCATCACCGCGTACTTCGCGGAGCACAGCTACGTGTACGCTTACTTGCTCGCCTACGCCGGCTTCCGCTTCTCCGATCTGCTGGTGCGCGACGATTCCATCGACGGCACCGCGCGCCAGGAGTTGGGCAATCGAATCGCGGCGCAATTGCCGCTGCTCCTGATGTTCGCGGCGGCGCCGTTCGAACGAACCTACGTCTATGGCGGTACGATGCCCGAATCGATCGGCGCGCTCGGCCTGCTGCTCGAGCTGCTCGGGATGTGGCTGACTTTGGGCGCGCGAATCCAGCTCGGCTACTTCAGCCGCGGCGATCCCGAGCATCCGTACCTGGTGCGCAGCGGCTTCTATCGTTATATCCGTCATCCAGTTAACGCCGGCACCTTCCTGGTCGCACTCGGATGGCCGCTTGAATACGGCGCTCCGGTCACGCTGCTGGTGACGCTGATTATCGGGGTCGCGATTCTGCGCCGCCGTATCGCATCGGAAGAGAAAATTTTGCTCGCGCGGTTCGGCGAAATGTACGAAACCTATCAGCGCGAAACCGACGCGGTGATTCCGACGCTCTGGTAGCGAATCCCGCGCGCATAGCCGATGGACTTCGTCTCTCTACTCATCGTCGGCGTGGTGCTCGCCTTTGTATTCCGGCGGCTCAAGGAGATCGCGAGTCGGCTCGACGGCAAGATCCAGACGCCGAGCGAGATCGCGCTCAGCGATGCGATCCGCAATCTCGAAGCGCGCATCAATCAACTCGAGTCGCAGGTGCAGACGCGCGGGCACGAGACGGTTCCGCCGGTCGAATCGACGCCCGCCACCGATGCCGCGCCGTCGATTGCACCGGTCGAAACAATTGCTCCGCCATCGGTGATCGAGACTCCGAGGGATTCCGCCGTCGCTGCGACCGCGCGCGCCGCGACAGGCCCGTTGAGTGCGCCAGTATCAACGGACCGGCCCGCACGACCGGCGATCGCGGAGCAGGTCGGTCGCGCATTGTTCGGATTCGTCCGCGAGCAAGTCGGCAGCCATGAATGGGAGTCGATCGTCGGCGGCAATCTGCTGAACAAGGTCGGCGTGCTCGTGCTGCTGATCGGCGTGACGCTCTTCCTTGGATTTTCGCTGACGCGACTCGGTGCAGCCGGCAAAATCGCGGTCGGTCTCGCGGTGAGCCTCGCGATGCTCACCGGCGGGATACTCGCCGAACGACGCTCGCGCTACGTCGTGTTCGGCCGCGGACTTATCGGCGGCGGATGGGCCGGCATCTACACCACCGCCTTCGCCGCGCATGGATTGCCGACCGCGCGCGTGATCGAAAGTCCGACGCTCGCGACGATTCTGCTGCTCGCGGTCGCCGCCGCGATGATCGCGCATTCGATTCGTTACCGCTCTGAAGCGGTCACGGCGCTCGCCTACCTGATCGGCTTCGTTACGCTTGCGATTAGCCCGATGTCCTCGTTTGCGCTGTTCGCATCGATTCCGCTGGTCGCCTCGCTGCTCTACATCGCAAATCGGTTTCATTGGGAGCGCATCGCGGTCGCCGGAATCGTCGTGACGTACGCGAGCTACGCGTGGGCGACGCGCGAAGGCGCAAGCTCGGCCCCAGTGTTCGCAACCGACCAGGCCGCGCTCGCAATCTACTGGCTGATTTACGAAGGCTTCGATCTCGCCGCTCTTTATCGCGAGGGCCGCCGCCGCGGACCGGGTCAGATCCTCGCCGCGCTGAACGCCAGCGGATTCGTCGGCGTTTCGATGCTGCAGTGGCTCGAGCGGAGGCCCGACGATCTCTTCGTCGTGCTCGCCTATTCGGCCGCAGCATTTGTGATAAGCGCGATCGTTCGCGCGAGAATCGTGCGACTATCAGCCGATTCGCCGCTCCACGAGCGCGCCGCCGCAGGCAGCTACGAACTCAGCATCACGATCTCCGCGGCGCTCGCCGCCGCCGCGATCTTCCAGCGCTACGCCGGCTACTCGATCAACGTCGCCCTGCTGCTCGAAGCGCAGTTCCTCTTCCTGATTGGCGTGCAGACGGGCCAATCGTACCTGCAGATTCTCGGCGCGATCGTGTTTGCGATCCCCGTCGGCAAACTCGGCTACGCGTTGTTCGACGACAACACGATGATTGTGTATCGCGGCCTGAAATTCTCGATCACGACGCCGATCGCGATCCTCACCGCCGCGGCCGGGTACCTCGATCGCGCGATGGCGATGCGGGCGCACACGCCGCGCAGATGGCGAATCCTCGCCTGGACCGCGTCGATCATTTTAGGCGCCGTTATCGCAAACGAGGCCGAAGCTTCGCACACCGGTATCGCGTGGCTCGCGCTCGGCGGATTGCTATTCGAAGCGGGATGGCTCGCCGACGATTTCGATTTTCGGCTTCAGTCGTACGTCGCGAGCAGCTTCGGCTTGATGTCGATCGCGACCGTCAACCTCGATTTCGTTCCGGTTGAGCAATCGCATCGATGGGTCACGCTCGCGCTGGCGTGCTGATGGCTTACGGCGCGAGCCTGCAACTGATGTACTTTTCGCGCGCCACGCTGACAAACACGGAGCGCTCGTTCGCCCGCGACGGCGCGTCGATCGGCGGCGCCGTGCTGCTGCTGATCATGCTGTGGCATCTGCTCCCGCCGATGCTGGTTGCGATCGCATGGATTGCGGTCGCGGTGATTCTAATCGAAGCAGGCTTCATGCTGATTCCGTCCGCGCTGCGATTCGAAGGGTACGCCGCCGCAGCGCTGACCGTCTCACGCCTCTTCGACGTGAATTTCATCACGTGGTCTCGCACCGCATTCATTTCCGATCGCCTCGCCACCGTGATTCCCGTGATCGCCGCGTTCTACTACCTCGCGTGGCGCGTCAACGATCGATCGCAGCAGAGCTCGCAAAAGTCGATCGATCAGCCGGCCGCCGGCGCGTTTCTTTACGCCGCCGCGCTGCTGGTGACGACCTTAATCTGGTACGAAGTCGCACCCGCATACGTGGTGGACGTATGGGCGGTCTTCGGCCTGATTCTTTTGATTCTCGGCGCGCGATTTTCGATTCGCCAACTGCGCATCCAGAGCTACTTGATCGCGCTGGTAGTTTTCGAACGATGCTGGCAGGTGAATTTCGATCTGACCGGCCTGCTGACGCGCGCGATCTCGATTCGAGTCGCGACCGCATCGATCGCGATCGCATGCCTCTACCTGTCGCAACTGATTTCTCCGCGCGAGAGCACCGAACCTCCGCCCACGCCGCGCGCGAACCCGCTCGAAGAAACGCTTTGGTATGTCGAAAATTACGCGCGCCCGGCCTTTTCGATTCTCGCGACCGCGATGCTCACGATGCTTTTCTACTGCGAAGTCTCGGGCAACCTGCTCACCGTCGCGTGGGCGTTCGAGGCCGTGGTTTTGCTCATCGGTGGCTTCGCGATGCGCGAGCGAGTGCTGCGCCTATCCGGACTGTTGCTGTTCTTCGTCGCGGTCTTCAAGGTATTCGTTTACGATTTGCGCGAACTCGAAGCGATGCCGCGCATCGCATCGTTCATCGTGCTGGGCGCGTTGCTGATCGCTGTCTCGTTCGGGTATTCGCGCTATCGCGAGAAACTGAGCCGCTTCTTATAGCCGGGCCGCGTCTTAGGGTCGCCGGGCTTTCACCTGGCATCGCACATTCGAGCAAAAGTTCTCGTCGTCGCGCGCGGTCACGAACATGTAGCCGCATCCCCAGCACTTGAAGAGCTTCTCGCCGTCCTTCAACATCGGCACGATTCGCTCCACCGCGTTGGCCTGAAGTTGATCGAACAAAGTCCCAACAGATGGAGGTACTCCGAAGTTTGATCCATCGGCGACCAGGCGGCCTTTCGCGCCCATCACGGCGAGTTCGTCCGCGCGATGATTGATCGGGTCGCTATCGTGTCCGCGCACCCACTCGAATTGGACGTGGCGGATTTTCGCTTCCGTATCGAGCAACTCCCACAAGTCCTTATTGGCGTTGCGCTTCCAACGCAGATTCATCGTCTTGATGACGTATTGACTGTCGCTGCGCAGCACCACCTCGGCGCCGGGCTCGGTGGCGCGCAGCCCTTCGATCGCGGCGGTCATTTCCATCCGGTTGTTGGTGGTCGCAGTCGCGCTGCCGTTGTATTCGCGCACCGCGCCGTCCGGATCTTGCAGCACTACGCCCCATCCGCCCGGCCCGGGATTTCCCAGACAGGAACCGTCGGCGTAAATGAGGTGGTGGCGATCCGACCGAGTCACGCGCGAATTCTAGCCGAACCCGCGTTCTTTTCGGAGACGCGCAAACCAGTCCACATATTTGTGCGCCGCGGCTTCCCATGAAAAATCGGCGGCGAAACAATTCGCCATCAGCCGCCGCCACCCTTCTCGATTCCTGAACGTCGCGACCGCCCTGGAGAGCGCCGCGACCATCTCCGCCGCCTCGAATTTCTCGAACACGAAGCCGTTGCCGGTTCCGCTCGCCGCGTCGAACTCGCTCACCGTATCGCGCAAACCGCCGGTCGCGCGGACGATCGGCGCGCTGCCGTAACGCAGCGCGTACATCTGCGTCAGCCCGCACGGCTCGAATCGCGATGGCATCAGGAACGCGTCGCTGCCGGCCTGAATCTGATGAGCCTTGACGTTGTCGAACTCGAGGATGACGCGAATCTGGTCGGGATATTTCTGCTCTGCGGCTTTGAAAAATTTCGCGAGCGCCGCGTCGCCGCTCGCGAGCATCACAAGTTGCAGATCAAGTTCCATCACCGGTTCGATTGCGTCGCGCAGCAGATCGACGCCCTTCTGCTCGGTCATCCGCGTGACCATCCCGACGATTGGCCACTCTTCGCGATTCGGCAGCTTCAGCATCTCGCGGAGCGCGCGCGAGCATTTGCGCTTGCCATCGGGCTTTTGCGGCGTGTAGGTCGCCGCGATATCGCGATCCTTCGCCGGATCCCACTCGTTGTAATCGGCGCCGTTCAGAATCCCGACGAAATTTGCCTTCTTCTGGGCGAGCACTCCTTCGAGCGCAAATCCAAGCTCGGGATCGTTCACCACCTCGCGCGCATAGGTCGGGCTCACCGTCGAGACGCCGTCGGCCAGCACGATCGCGCCCTTCATCAGGTTCATCCGGGCGTAGAATTCGAGGAAGTTCATCGAGAAGTACGACGCGTCGATACCCAGCAGCGGAAAATCGGCGGGGTCGCCGACGCCCTGGAACGCCAGATTGTGAATCGTGAAAATCGACAGCGCGTCCCGATATTTCTGCCGCAGCGCGGCGTCGGCGCGAACCACGATCGGCGTCGCCGACGCGTGCCAGTCGTGCGCGTGAATCACATCGGGTCCGATAATCTCCGCCGCCGCGAACGCCGCCGCGCGTCCGAAAAAAATGAAGCGGCGCAGATTGTCGGGATAATCAGCGCCGCGCTCGCCGTAGATACCGTCGCGCTCGAAAAATCCCGGATGCTCAATCAGGTACATCGGCACGCCCTGCCGATCGTGCGCGAGCGATACCGAAAAGGGCTCGTCGATGTCGCCCATCGGAATCGAGAGTCCGCTCAGCAGCGGCTTCGCTTCGACTTTTTGCAATATCGATTTGTAGCCCGGGACGATCAGCGACGGCTGATGCCCAATCCTCTTGAACGCTGCCGGCAACGCGCCAATCACGTCGGCGAGGCCGCCGGTTTTTGCGTGCGGCGCAACTTCCGCTGCGACAATCGCGATCTTCACACGTCAATTATGCTTCATCGCATCGTTTGAAGCCCGTCGATCGCGGACGAGAAAAAGGGCAGCCCGAGGCCGCCCCTTCGATGCGATCATTTTGTCGTTAACTTAGTTCATCGACCGGCGGCCGCGGCGGCTTCCGCCTGATAGGTCCTCGAACTCGCGCTCAATTTCGGCATCACGTGCTTGCCGATCAGATCGATCGTCTGCATCACCTTGTCGTGCGGGACCGCGCCGACCTGCACCAGCATCAGCAGCATGTCGATACCAGCCGCCTCATAAATTTTGGCAACCTTGAGGCAATCTTCCGGATCGCCGACCATCACCGAGCCCGATTCGATTCGCTTGTCGAGGTCCGCCAGCGACATCCGGTAGTCGCCGATCGCGACCGCTTGCTCCGCCATCTTCTTGTAGTACTCGTAGCCCTTGATTTCTTGCTTCGCGAACGGAGTGAACAGTTCCGCGGCTTTGCGCGTGGTGAAATCGATCGCGTCCTTCGCGATCACCTTCGCCTCTTCGCGCGTCGGTGCGCATACGCAGATCGTGGCGGCGGCGGTCTTGTCGTTGACGAAGGCGCCGACCGGTTCGCAAGTTTTGATCGCTTTCTTGTACACCGCGATCAGCTTGTCGAGCATCCCCGGTTCCGAGATTCCGAAGCCGAGCGCGCCGATTCCCTTCTGCCCCGCGATTTCCCAGGTGGCCGGCTGCGTCGCCGCTACCCACATCGGCGGATGCGGTTTCTGAATCGGCTTCGGAATTACCTCGCGTTCCGGCATCTTGAAGAACTTGCCGTCGTGGCTGTAGGTCTCCTGCATCCACATTTTCGGAATCGCGGCGACCGCCTCTTCCCACATCGCGCGCGAATCTTCGGGATTGACCTGGAAGCCGCCGAGTTCCTGCTCGGTGATCGAGCGGCCGGAGCCGAATTCGACGCGGCCGTTCGACATGATATCGAGCACCGCGATTCGTTCCGCCACGCGCGCCGGATGATTGAACGGAATCGGCAGCAGGCAAATCCCGTGGCCGAGGCGAATCCGCTTCGTCACCTGGCTGAGCGCGCCGTACCAGACCTCCGGCGCCGACGAATACGACCACTCGCTCAGGAAGTGATGCTCGACGGTCCACACCGAGTGATAGCCAAGCACGTCGGCGAGTTTCACCTGCTCGGTCGCCTGGTGATAGATGTCGTACATGAAGCCGGGGTAATGCGGCCGGCTCCGCTGAATCTCATACTGCAGCGCAAACTCCATTGAGGCCTCCTTCAGGCTCGGGCGGCGGCATCGCGCGCCGCGGGTTCCACGTTGGTGATGCCGCCTGCGGTCTTCCACGAATGAATTTCGGGGAGCACGCGTTCTCCGATCAGTTCGATCGATCGCATGATGCGCTCGTGCGGAATCGCGCCGTATTGCAGGAAGAACAGCACCTGGTCCGCGCCTGTCTCGTGATACTTGCGCGCGACCCGGATCGCTTCGCCGGGACCGCCGATTGCGACCAGGTCGCCTTCCTTCATGAACTCGTAGTAGTCGCGCGTAATTTGCGCCGGATCGAATCGCGACGCCGTGTTGAGATATCTGTACGACTCATCGACCTGGCGAGCCTGCGTGACCGTCGATACCAGCTCGAATCCTTTGCGCACGTACCACAGCGCGGCCTCGCGCGCGATCTGCTCGGTCTCGCGCGCATCGTCGCCGATGAGTCCCATGATGTTCATCGAAACTTGATTGTTGATCGTCTGTCCGACCGGCGCGGGATTTTTGATTCGCTCGCGATAGAGCTGAATCCTCTTCGCGACCTCCGGCAGCTCGACTCCGAGCGTAAAGCACAGCACTCCGAGTCCGCGCTCGGCCGCGAGCATGAACGTATTGGGACTGGTAGCCGCCACCCAGATCGGCGGATGCGGCTTTTGAATCGGCTTCGGGATGATCGAAACTGGCGGCTCGACGGTCCAGTACTTGCCGCGCATCGTGAACGGATCCTCGCGCCACATCCGCGGAATCGCTTCGACCGCCTCGGCCCATCGCGGCCGCGTGTCCTCGGGCGGCACGCCGAAGCCGAGCATTTCGTCCATGGTGGTCGCGCGGCCGGTGCCCAACTCGACGCGTCCGTTCGACATGATATCGAGCACCGCGATTCGCTCGGCCACGCGCACCGGATGATTGAACGGCAGCACCACGACGCCGTGCCCGATCCGAATCTGCTTGGTGCGTTGCGTTACGCAGGCGAGAAAAACTTCCGGCGCCGAGCAGTAGGAAAATTCGTTCAGGAAATGATGCTCGACGGTCCACACCGAATCGAAGC
Source organism: Candidatus Binatus sp. (assembly GCF_030646925.1). Lineage (NCBI taxonomy): Bacteria > Candidatus Binatota > Binatia (SeqCode) > Binatales (SeqCode) > Binataceae (SeqCode) > Binatus (SeqCode) > Binatus sp. (SeqCode). The sequence continues at coordinate 8,985 of NZ_JAUSKL010000124.1, forward strand.
CAAGACGATCGGCAAGTTCGATCTGCGCCATCGTTTCCCAATACACGCGATATTCGTGATCGGGCCCGTGCGGCTTGATCGATTCGATTTCGTAGATCAGCCCCGCCTTCATTTTGCGACACTCCATTGGCGCAGGAACTCGCGCCCCTGGCGGCGTAGCGATTTGCGGAGATCGAAACGCGGCCCGTGCAGATACCATAGCATCGCGGAACCCAGGTAGCTCGAAAAAATCTGCGTCGCGGCCCATTGCGTGTCGAGACCGGCGTCGAATTCGCCGAGCGCCTGGCCGTGGGCGACGAACTTGCGGAAGGTTGCGAAGCCGTCGAGGTTGGCCTTGCGCATCGCGCGCAGCACGCGCGGTCCGATCTTGTGCGATTCGAGCGCGATGATCAGCAGCAGCCGGCTAACCCACGGATTCTTTTCGTTGAGCGCCGCCATCGTGTCGAACATCCTGAGGAACTCGGCGCGGAACTCATGCGCGGTGCGGGCCGAGGCGGCATCGCCGAACGCCAGGTTCCATTCGCCGAGCACTTTCGCGACGACCGCGAGAAAAAACGCCTCTTTGTCCGCGAAATGCCAGTAGAGGGCGCCCTTGGTCACGCCGGCGGCGCGAGCGATGCGCGCGAGCGAGGTGCCGCGATAACCGTACGACGCGAACAGATCCATCGCGGCGTCAATCAGCACCTGGTCGAGCGTGCCGCGCCGCCGCGAGGGCGGAGCTACTCGCGCCGGGGTTTTGCGAACCGGTGACAACATTGAACGAACGGTATGGTGGGGCAGAACCGCAGCCAAGGTCAAGCGCGCGTTTCAGGCGCTCCTTCGCGGATCAGTGCGCGCGGGCAGGCCCGCAGGCCGAGTCCGAACGATCGTTAGGCGATTGCCAGCCGCTAGTTATTGTGCAAGGAGTCGTCGGGCGCCTTCATGTTGCGCTCGAGGCACCATCGATCGATCACTTCAGCGTTAAAGCGCCAGTCGGTGCCAATCCTGAAACCTGGCAACTCGCCGCGACGCAGCAGCTTGTAAATGGTCGAAGGATGCACCCGCAAATATTCCGACAGCTCTTTGACAGTCATCACGCGGGGCAGTGTGTATTTCGCTTCCGTGGCCATATTATCTCCCGGGACGGCAGATCCCGAACGTTGCTTACCTGCAAAGACGGGCGGTTTATTTCGCATGCTATCCTCTCCACCCCCTACGCGCACCATGAGTCTCTTTACAATTCTCAAAATCAGTGATGATGGTCAAGCGCAGCTTTATCGGATTTTGGATACTCTTGGCTCGTTTGTTAAGTTTTACGCGACCGAATTAGCAGTGAAATCGAAGGATTTGGGAAGCAAACACGCTGCCAATTGGATCTAATGGCATTTTGCTCCGATTTGAACCCGAAATTTAGTTAATTGCGAACAATTTGCCATGTAAAAGCTTTTAAAAAGCTACAATTACCCGATCCTATCTCGAAACCGGAGCGAATCAGCGGCCTGCTTCGCACATTTCGGTGTATTTACTTGAGTCCCCGGACTTCGCTTCCGCTATCCTCATATCGTACGCGCGGCACCTTGACGCGTTGCGTTCGATCTGAGTGATCGGTCGCGGTGGCGTCGGATAGAATGGCTAGGTCTGCCGCCGGAGTGCAACTTGAATCTGAACATGAGAAGGTAAGCCGAGCACGATGAGAAGAGCAGTTACGGTACTGGTGGCGTTGGCGGTGATCGCATTCGTCGCGTATGAAGGATGGCAACACCTGCAATCGCGGCGCGCGCAGCAGGCCGGCCTGATCACGGAAGATATCCGCCACGACGGCGACCTCTGGAAGGCGGATTTCACCGCGCGTATCCCGGCGCCAGAGCAGGTCGTTTACGACGCGCTCCGCAATATCGAGAGCACGCACGGCGATCAGCTCAAAGCGGTGCGAGTAATATCGCAGAACGGCGACAATAAGGTCGTGGACATCGATCTCGTCGGCCCCGGCGGTCAGATCATCACGACCCGGATGGAATTCCACTACCTGCCGGCCGAGAAAAAAATCGTGTACCACACCGTGAACAATCCGTTGTTCGACACCCAGGCGGTGTACCAATTCGGTGACGAAGGCGCGAGCACGTTCATCGACTATCATCAGACCACCAAGCTGCTGCAGCAGATGCCAGTCCCCGACGGCGTGATCAAGCAGGTGATTCGCGCGATCTTTGTGGCGCAGCTCGAAGGGCTCAAGCAGGCGTTGCATATCAAGACGGCGGACCAGGCCGACACGAGCGACGATTGACGCGCCGGGTTCGATAGCATCGCGATGACCGAGATCGATACGCATTTCCTGAGCGGCGTCGAGCAGTTCAATAGCGGCGAATTTTTCGAAGCGCACGAAGAGATGGAAGAAGCGATGAACCTGCTCGAGGACGACACCCGCGACTGGGACTTCTACCGCGGGATGCTGCGCGCGTCGGTGGCGAATCACAAGCTCGGGCAAGGCGACGTCGCAGGCGCACAGTTGCATCTCCGCGCGGCGCTCAAATTCCTCGAACCTTATCCCGATCGCCATCGCGGGATTCGGCTCCGCGAATTTCGGAGCGCGTTGACGGCGGAACTCTCGCGCCTCGAATCCAGCGCAACCGGCATCGAGCCGCCGCGAATCGAGATGACAGGTTGAAGCACCTCGATAATTGAACCGATGCCTCGACTTGCCGCAGAATTCGTTACCTCCGCGTTCGCGCTCAGCGGATGGCCGCGATGGAATCGCGCCGAAATCGCACTCGCCGGACGCTCGAATGTCGGCAAGAGTTCGCTGCTAAACGCGATCGCCAACACCAAGGGACTCGCGCGAACGAGCAAGACGCCGGGGCGGACGCGATGCCTCAATTTTTTCGCCGTCGGCGACTCGATCGCGATCTGCGATTTGCCCGGTTTCGGTTACGCGAAGATGGGACACGACGAGGCGCGCAAAATCGCCGCGATGATGAACGAATATATCGAAGGCCGCGACAACCTGGCGGCGATCGCGATCCTGGTCGATTGCCGGCGCGGACCTCGGGACGAAGAACTCGCGCTGGCCGAGGGCGCGCGCGCTCGCGGTGTCGATGTGATTCCGATCGCCACCAAGTGCGACAAGTTAAAACGCTCCGAGCGCGCCGCCGCAATCAGGCGCTTCGACTCGATGGGCATCGCGCCGATTCTATGCTCGGCCACTTCGGCCGAGGGAATCGACGAACTCCGCCGGCGCATCCTCGCGCTGAAGCGGCGTACAACTGAGGACCGCATCGAAACGTGATGACGGCTGACGTTTCGGTAATCATTCCAACTTACAATCGCAGCGCGATGGTGCTCGAGGCGGTCGAGTCGGTTCTCGGGCAAACGCACGCGTCGTTCGGGTTGATCGTCGTCGACGACGGCTCGACCGATGGCACGTTCGAGGAGCTGTCGCGAATCAACGAGCAGCGAATGCGCGTCGTGCGAATCGCGAACGGCGGGCCGGCCGCCGCGCGCAATCACGGCGTCGCGATCGCGAATGCGCCGATGATCGCGTTTCTCGATTCCGACGATCTCTGGATGCCGCAAAAGCTCGAACGCCAACTCGCCTTCATGCGCGCTCATCATGATTGTGCGATATCGCAGACCGACGAAATCTGGATGCGCGGCGGTCGCCGCGTGAATCCCGGACTTAGGCATCGGAAGCGCGCGGGCGATATTTTTGTCGATTCGCTGCGCACCTGCCTGATCAGTCCGTCGGCAATGATCATGCGCATCGAATTGTTTCGATCGCTCGGCGGTTTCAACGAAATCATGCGCGCGGCCGAGGACTACGACCTGTGGCTCAGGATCTTGATGAATCACCCTGTGGGTCTGCTCGACGAAGCGCTCGTCACGCGGCGCGCCGGCCATCCGGGCCAGTTATCGGCAACGATTCCCGCTATCGATCGATTCAGAATTCTCGCGCTGACGAAGTTGCTCGCGGATGAGCGACTGGTCGGCGAACGGCGATTCGCGACGGCGGCGGTGCTCCGCGAGAAGTGCGGAATCTACGCGGGCGGCCTCACCCGCAGAGGCGAAATCGCGCGCGCGAAGTTTTACGACAATGTTCGCGAAGGTGCGCTCGCGTGGAGCGAGCGGCCCGATTCAGAACTGCCGCGCGCAATCGAAACGATGCGCGCCATGCTCACAAACAAAGCAGCTCAATCCGTCATTCCGAGCAAAGCGAGGAATCCCGTTTCCTCGATCAACGCATAATGAACGGTACGGAAGTCGAATCGCGGATTCGTGCCTTGGCGGCGGAAAAACGGCTCCCCGCGACGCATCTCGAGCGATGGCTCGCACTCGATCACGCCTCGCGCGCGCGATTGCTGGAAATCATGGAGATGCTCAAGCTCCGCACCGGGCAAATCGTAACCGCGATCGATCTGCTCGACGAAATCCGCGTGCGCGATCGAATCGCGATCGCGCAACTCCTCGATCGGCCCGCGATCGTGCGCGTCCTTAAATCCGCCGGCTCGACGCCATCCCGCGCGAGCGCCCTGCTCGACGAATTGCGCGCGATGCGCTTTCCGCAGATGCGCGCGATGCAATCGCGGCTCGAAGCCGAAATCGCGGCGCTTAAGCTTCCGCGCGGAATTGCAGTAGTCTTGCCCCGCGACCTCGGCAATGATGAGTTGACCGTCTCGATTCGCGCCCACAGCGGCGCGGAATTCGAACGGATGCTGGCAGCGCTCGAACTAAGGAAAGCCGGCTTGATCCGCGTGATCGGATTGCTCGGCGGCAAAGAATGAATTTCGATCTGGACAACATAACAATCGAGCGCGGATGCGCCGATACGCCGCTCGCGACGCGAGTGATTCGCGCCAACGCGAATCGCGCGCCGGTGAGCTACGTCGATGATGCGCGCGAATTGGCCAAGCCCGACGCCCGCTCGCTCGATCCGTTCGGCGCAGGCAAGCGGCGCATGATCGTTGCGCGCCGCAAGACTCCGTTCCTGATGTCGTGTCCGGCCGGATCGTCGCGCTTCGCGTGCTGCGGCTACCTGGTTTTGACGCTGGCGTCGAACTGCCCGATGGATTGTTCGTACTGCTTCCTGCAGGAGTACCTCGCCGACAACCCGGCCTTCCAGGTGTATGCGAATTTCACTGAGTCTTTCGGCGAACTCGATCGCTTGATTCACACCGCGCCCGAAAAACATTTCCGCGTCGGCACCGGCGAGCTGGCAGACTCGCTCGCGTTCGATTCGATGACCGCGATGTCGCGCGACCTGATCGAGTTTTTTTCGGCGCGCGAAACTCTGACGCTCGAGTTCAAAACCAAGACCGACGAGATCGAAAATCTGCTCGCGGTGGATCCGCGCGGCCGCGTGCTCGTTTCATGGACGCTCTCGACCGATGCGGTGTTCCGCAACTCGGAGCATCGTACTGCGCCGCCGTCGGCCCGAATTGCCGCTGCGCGCGCGGTGCTCGACGCCGGCTATCGCGTGGCGTTTCATTTCGATCCGCTGATCGCGTACGAAAACGCCGAACGCGATTACGTTGAATTGATCGACGAACTGCTCGATACGATGCATCCGAAAAACATCGCCTTCATCAGTATCGGCGGGCTCCGGATGACGCCTGGCTTGCGCAGCGCGGCGCGGCGGCGTTTTCCGAACGACGCGATGCTCTGCGGGGAGGACGTGCTCGCCGCCGACGGCCGCTACCGAACCTTCACGCCGCTTCGACTGAAATTGTATCGCGCGATCGCCGAGCGCTTCCGCATTTGCGGCGCCGAAGTCCCCGCGTATCTCTGCATGGAGCCGGCGGCGATCCACGAACGCGTCTTTGGCAACGTGCCGTCGCGTCCCGCCGCGGTCGGCGAGCGCCTCGCCTCGAGTTGAAACGAGTCGAGTTGAAACGATCGGACGCGCTCAAATGACGACCCGGAAAAAATCCGCGCCTCGCAGAAACCGCAGCGGGCAATCGAAACGCGCTACTGCCGCTTCGATCGCCGCGTCGAATGGACGCCTGTCGCGCGACGCTTCGCGTGCGGCGAACGAGCGCCCGATCGGCGTCTTCGATTCCGGAATCGGCGGCCTCACCGTGCTCAAGGCGCTGACCGAAGCACTGCCCAGCGAGGATTTCATCTACCTCGGCGATACGGCGCGCCTCCCCTACGGCACCAAATCCAACGAAGTAATAATTCGCTACTCGAAGGAGAACACCGAATTTCTGCTGGCGAAGGGAATCAAGATGCTGGTGGTCGCGTGCAACACCTCGAGTGCGGTGGCGCTCGATGCTATCGCCTCGCAAACGATGGTGCCGGTGGTCGGCGTGATCGAACCGGGCGCGCGCGCGGCGGCGAATGCCTCGCGCCGCGGAAAAATCGGCGTGATCGGCACCGAAGCGACGATCGCGTCGGGCGCTTACACGCGCGCGATCCAGCGGCTCAGCCCGCGCGCCGAAATTTATACGCGCGCCTGTCCGTTGCTGGTGCCGCTCGCGGAAGAAGGATGGGTCGATAACGAAATCGCGGAACGCACGGTCGCGATCTATCTCGAAAGCCTGAAGCAGAGCGGCATCGATACGCTGCTGCTCGGATGCACGCACTATCCGCTGCTCAGCGAAGTGTTTGCGCGCGTGCTGGGAGCGGGCGTCAGGATCGTCGATTCGGCGACTGCGACCGCATCGGAAGTGCGCGATCGGTTGCGCAGTTTGCGCCTGCTGAAGCGCGGCGGCCGCGGCAGCCAGAGTTTTTTCGTCACCGAGACGCCCGATCGCTTCGTGCGCGTGGGGCGGCGATTCTTAGGCCCGCAAGTGGAATCGGCGGTGCGAATCGAACGCTAGCTATTCGCTCGCTCTCAACCTCACACCGCCCGCAGGTTCCCTTTTCCTATTCGAACAGGCCGTAGGCCGCATCTTCCGGACGGGAAGCCCGAAACCCGTAAGGGGTTTCGGAAATTTTCTGCTCCTGCGCATGTGTATCGCGAGACTCTCACGCCGGCGGCGGATTCAGTATAGAATGTCTAACGCTAGCGAGGGCGCGCGAGCGGTGAGTATCGAACCCGCCGCGCGGCTTCGGCGCGAACCTAATCGTGAGACTTGCTCATAAAAGATGGCTTCAGCTTTTTCCCTGGTAGCGCGCAAAATCTTCGGCTCGAAGAACGACCGCGAACTCAAGCGGTTGCGCCCCGACGTTGACGAGATCAATCGGCTCGAGGCCGAAGTCGCCGCGCAAAGTGACGACGAACTCCGGCACCGAATCGCCGAATGGAAATCGAACTTAAGCGCGATCGACGACCGCGAGCGCCGCGAAGACGCGATGCAGGAAATACTGCCGCAGGTCTTCGCCGTCGTGCGCGAGGCCGCCAAACGCACGCTCGGCCAGCGCCACTTCGACGTGCAGTTGATCGGCGGGATGGTGCTGCACTCCGGAAAAATCGCCGAGATGAAAACCGGCGAAGGCAAGACCCTGGTCGCGACGCTGCCCGCCGTGCTGAACGCGCTCACCGGGCGCGGCGTGCACGTCGTGACGGTGAACGATTATCTCGCGCGGCGCGACGCCGAATGGATGGGGCGCATCTACAATTTTCTCGGCCTCTCGGTCGGCGTGATCGTGCATGGCCTCACCGATCAGCAGCGCAAGGAGTCGTACGCGTGCGACATCACCTACGGCCAGAACAACGAATTCGGCTTCGACTATCTGCGCGACAACATGAAGTTCAATCTCGAGGACTATGTCCAGCGCGAGCATAATTTCGCGATCGTGGACGAAGTGGATTCGATCCTGATCGATGAAGCGCGCACGCCGCTGATCATTTCCGGCGCATCCGAAGAATCCACCGATACCTACTACGTCGTCGATCGCGTCATCCCGCGGCTCAAGAACGAAGAGCATTACGCGATCGACGAGAAGATGCGCACCGTTGCGCTGACGGAAGATGGCGTTACGCGCGTCGAGCAATTGCTCGGGATCGAAAACCTCTACGACCCGCGCAACATCCTGATGCTGCACCATGCGAACCAGGGCCTGCGCGCGCATACGCTGTTCAAGCGCGACGTCGACTATGTCGTGAAGGATGGCGAGGTGATCATCGTCGATGAATTCACCGGACGCCTGATGCCGGGGCGGCGCTGGAGCGACGGATTGCATCAGGCGGTCGAGGCGAAAGAGAACGTCAAGATCGAATCGGAAAACCAGACGCTCGCGACCATCACGTTTCAGAATTACTTCCGGATGTACAAAAAACTCTCGGGCATGACCGGCACCGCCGATACGGAAGCGGTCGAGTTCGGCGAGATTTACAAGCTCCAGGTGATGGTCATGCCGACCAACATGGAGATGATCCGGATCGACAATCACGACATGGTGTACAAGACCGAGGACGAAAAGTTCGACGCCGTGATCGAGGAGATTTGCGACTGCAATGAGCGCGGACAGCCGGTGCTGGTCGGCACGGTGTCGATCGAGAAATCGGAGCGCGTCGCGGAGAAGCTGAAGAAGACGGCGGTCAAGCATTTCGTGCTGAACGCCAAGAATCACGAGCGCGAGGCGGAGATCGTCGCGCAGGCGGGGCGTTTTGGCGCGGTTACGATTTCGACCAACATGGCGGGCCGCGGTACCGACATCGTGCTCGGCGGCAATCCCGAGTTCATGGCGGCGGCGGAAGCCGGCACCAAGGAACCGGCCGACGAAAAATTTCAGGCCGCGCTGATCAAGTATCGCGAACAATGCAAAGCGGAGCGCGAGCAGGTGTTGCAGGCGGGCGGCTTGCACATCCTGGGCACCGAGCGCCACGAATCGCGGCGAATCGACAATCAATTGCGCGGCCGTTCGGGACGCCAGGGCGATCCCGGCTCGTCGCGATTTTACATGTCGCTCGAGGACGACCTGCTCCGCATTTTCGGCGCCGATCGCTTGAAGGGCCTGATGAGCCGGATCGGGATGGAAGACAACGAACCGATCGAGCATCGATGGATTTCGCGCGCGATCGAAAACGCGCAGAAAAAAGTCGAGGCCCACAACTTCGACATCCGCAAGCATCTGCTCGAATACGACGACGTGATGAACAAGCAGCGCGAAGTCGTGTACCATCGCCGGCGCGAATTGCTGAGCGGTGCGTCGCTCAAGCAGGACGTGCTGCAGATGTGCGACGAACTGATCGAGGAGATCGCGGCGGCGCACGCCAGCAACGAAATCGATCCGAAGGAATGGGACTGGAAGCAGATCGACGACGCGTTTTTCAAGCAGTTCAAATTCCGGCCGAGCTTCACCGCGGAGAACGAGATCGAGGGCAAGCCGCTCGCCGCGCCCGACGACCTGGTCGAGCTGGGCTCGGAGCGCGTGCACGCGTTGTACGATCAGCGCGAGCAGGAATTCACCGAACCGGTGATGCGGCAAATCGAAAAGATCGTGATGCTGCAGACGCTCGATTCGCTGTGGAAGGATCATCTGCTCGCGATGGACCATCTGAAGGAGGGCATCGGGCTGCGCGGCTATGCGCAGCAGAACCCGCTGGTCGAGTACCAGAAGGAAGGGTTCACGATGTTCCAGGCGCTGATGTCGGTGATGCAGCAGGATGTGGTCGAGAAGGCGTTCAGCGTGCAGGTCCAGCGCCAGCAGGACGTCGAGCAGATTCAGCAGCAGCAAAAGCCGCAGCGCGTCGTAATGCAGCATGGCGATCAGACCGAGACGCCCGCCGCAGAACCAGCGCGGCGCGACGGCGACAAGGTCGGTCGCAACGAACCGTGTCCGTGCGGCTCGGGCAAGAAGTACAAACGCTGCCACGGCAAGTGATCGCGTTCGCGAAGACTCTCATCTAGAGATTCCCGCCCGCCTAGCAGAGCGGATTTGTTTGCAGATGCGCGCGCGCCGCGTATATTCGCCGCTCGGAGGAATTTCACCGAATGAAAATCGATCTTGCGCCAAGCCCGGTGCGGGGCTTTCGCTTCGCGGGCGTCAGCGCCGGATTCAAGAAGGTCGCCGGCGCGCTCGACCTGGGCCTGATCGTCGCGGACAAACCGGTCGCCGCGGCGGCGGTGTTCAGCGCGAATCTGGTAAAGGCGGCGCCGGTGTACGTCACCGCCGATCGCGTCAAGGCGGGGCGATTGCAGGCGGTCGTCGCGAACTCAGGATGCGCCAACAGCTTCACCGGCAAGGCCGGAATGCGCCTCGCGCAGGACTCGTGCGCCGAAGTGGCGCGTCTTATCGGATGCGCGCCTGAGTTGGTGGCGCCCTCCTCGACCGGCGTGATCGGTCATCTCTTCGACCTCGAAAAAATGAAAAATGGCGCCGCCGCGGCGGTGCGCATTCTCAGCGAAGATGGCCTCGGCGATTTCGCCAAAGCGATCATGACGACCGATACGCGGCCGAAAACCGCCTCGACATCGTTCAAGGCGGCAGGCACGACGTTGACGATCGCGGGCGCGGTCAAGGGCGTCGGGATGATCTCGCCGAAAATGGCGACGATGCTCGGATATCTCATGACCGACGCCGCAGTGGCTCCAGGAGCGCTCAGGCGCTCGCTCAAACGCGCGCTGCCGACCAGCTTCAATGCGATCACGGTCGATGGCGACATGTCCACCAACGACACGGTGATGCTGATGGCGAGCGGTGCGGCGGGAAATCGCGCGCTCAGCGGACGCGATCAGGAAACCTTCGATCGCGCGGTGAGCGAAATCTCGGCGGCGCTCGCGCGGGACCTGGTGCGCGACGGCGAGGGCGCGACCAAGCTCGTGGCGATCGAGGTGCGCGGCGCGCGCTCCGCGGCCGACGCGGAAAGGGCGGCGCGCCAGATCGCCAACTCGCCGCTGGTCAAGACCGCGTTTTTTGGAGGCGATCCGAACGTCGGACGAATCCTGATGGCGGCGGGCTCGTCGGGCGCCTACGTCGAATCGGATCGGCTGGTGCTCTGGATCGGCGGCGTGCGGGTGGCCGCGTCGGGAAGATTGATCACCGAAGCGCTGCCGGCTGCGGGCAAAGCGATGAAGGAAAACGAGTTCGCGGTGCGGCTGGATCTCAGGCTCGGCAACTCTAGCGCCACGATCCTGACCTGCGATCTCAGTTACGACTACGTCAAGATCAATGCCGAGTACACGACGTGATCCGCGCGCAGCGCGACGATGCGGAGGCGATTTAGCTGGTGGCAAATTTCATCAAGGCGGCGTCGGTGACTGATATTGCCGAAGGCGCCGGCAAGACGATCGAGGTGGCGGGCAAGCAGATTGCGCTGTTCAACGTGGGCGGCAAATTCTATGCGATCGACAACGCGTGCAAGCATCGCGGCGGTCCGCTCGGCGAAGGCGAAGTCGATGGCGCCACGGTGATTTGCCCGTGGCACGGATGGGAATACGACGTCGCGACCGGTGCGAACCTCGACGACCCGAGCGTCAAGCTCGGATGCTACCCCGTGAAGGTCGAGGGCAACGACATTTTGATCGAGGCGTGATGCCGCGCGCGATTCATCGGGTCGCAAACAACCGGCCCGCGCCGTAGGTCACCGCCGCGGCGGCGGCACCGGTCAGCATGCTTTCGAATCCGCTCTTCCACCACGAACGGCTGGTGATGATTGTCTTCGCCGCGCCGACTCCGAACAGTACCAGCACCGTCGAGATTGCCGACACGACGATGCCGCGGCCCGGCGCAAAAAATATATACGGCCACACCGGCACGGCGGCGCCGGCCAGATACGACAGCCCCACCGCGAGCGCCGAGCGCAGCGGAGAGTCGAGCGAGCTCTCGTTGAAGCCGAGTTCCTCGCGCATCATGACGTTGCTCCAGCGCTCGGGATCGGCGGTGATGTGCGCGACGATGTTCTCCAGCAGCGGACCGGAAAAACCTTTTTCACGATAGATGGTGCTGATCTCATCGCGCTCGCGCTCGGGCCATCGCTGGATTTCGTCGCGCTCGCGCGCGATTTCGCTCTTGTAAAATTCGATCTGCGAGCGCGCGGAGATGAATGCCGCAAGGCCCATCGCGACCGCACCGCCCAGCATCTCGGATAATCCCGCCATCAGCGCGGCGGAGCCCACCGGGAACGCGCCCGCGACGCCCGACGTCACCGCGAACGACGCGACCAGTCCATCATTAATCCCGAGCATCACGTCGCGCACCCAGGTTCCGCCCGCGGCATGAACCTGCTCGGTGTGATGGTCGTATTCGCGGCGGTGGATCGAGAGCGCCATCAGAAATTTGTCATTTCGGAACTCGCGATCGGTTTGGAACTCGCGAGGTGCCGTTGCTTGCGGCGATCGACGCGCGCGCGCATCGCGAGGACTTCCGCCACGATTCTGCGCGCCTCGGATCGACCGGGCCTACGCCCCAGATAAGCGTACAGGAAATCCAATCTTGCCGCGCGGCAAAGAAAGCGGCCGATGCTCCGATCGAGGTGCACCAAATTCATCAGCCGGCGCTGCCGCGAGACGGTTCCGGCGCTGCGGAAATCCTCGAGATCGATGAAATGAATCTTGAAACCGCCACCGCCGTCGTCCGCCACCATCAAATTCGTTTCCTGCAAGTCGCGCGTGTAGAGGCCGGATTGGTGCAGACGCCGGACGTCGGCGGCGACGGCGTCGGAGATTCGTTTGCGCCGCCGCACATCGCGGGCTTTCACGCCGCCGGGACCGAGCGCGAAGCGGCTCAACGAATCGGCGTCGAGGAGCGGCGTGCTCAGCAAGTATGACGCGCAGATCGCGCCACGCTGATAACAATCGAGCGCGGCGAGCGGCTCAGGATGCGCAATTCCCCGCGCACGGAGCATCGCCGCGCCTGCGATCGAGCGCGCGGCGCGGCTGCGCCTGAGCCGCAGGAAAAATCCGTTGATCCAGCCAGCGGTCTCGACCCGTTTGATGAATGCGCTGCCGACGCCGGGAATATCGACGAATCCAGCCAGCGTTCTGCCTTCGGATTTCACGGCGCGAAAAGTCGCGGACCTGAGCAGTTCGTCGGCGCGCAGGATGGCGGCGCCCCACTCCGGCGAGCGCGCGTAGAGCAGAACGGTGCGCATGCGTCGGTAGGTTAGCCGTTTCGCGACTCCGATGGCATCAGCGGGGCCGTCCCGCCCAGGGCCGCGGCAGCTTCGATTGCGAAACTACAAAAAATATTTTTCGCAGTCGCCTGTATAGTATTGCCTGGGAGTTCGAATTAGATATGTTCGATCTCGAAACGTGTGATCGCGGCGTTTAACGACGCGCTTGAATTCGAACCGACACTTAAAAAACGAGGGAGCATTTGCATCAACGATGAATGAAAAAGCCACGGTGCGTACCGTGTACGACTTTCCGGTCGCCGCACATCTCTGCCGCGATGAGGCGGTGCACTACGTCAGACTGGTGCGGCGCGCCGGCCAGCAGCCCAACGGCACCTGCCCGAAATGCGGCACATCTTTCGAGTATCGCAAACCCAAGCGCTCGACGGTGAAGCATCCCGACGGCGAGGGCATCGTCCACTTTTAGATCCCGAGAAACGAAACGCCATTCGTCGATGAGACCGGCGGCGCGAGGCCGTCGCGCTTGATCGCTCGCCTACTGTTTGGCTTGCGTAGTGGGAGACCCGCGCGTCTTGACCAGCATGATGGGCGGGCCCTTGTAAAAGCGGGCAGCCTCAGAGCCGACGAAATTCCAATCATCGAGAGGATCGAACCAGGCGTGCAATTTCGGCACGAACGGCGCGATCAGGATGTTGATCCATCCGAAGTCGGGCCGCACTTCGACCTGGAAGGCGTCGGCGGAATATGGCGGCCATAGCTGCGCAGCGCGATCGAACTTGACCTTTATCGCGAAAATTTTCGGCGTCGGCGCGCAGTTGAAAACATGCAGATGCTGCGTCTCGGTCACGCCTTCGCGCAAAAAGCGCTGAATGGGAATCAATACACTGGCGCCCGACCAGGTGTCGGGCGGAATCAGGATCGGATCGGTCTCCTCGATTTTGGGGTCGAGCGTATTGTTGACGCAGGTGCCGTCCCCCGCCTTCATATCGATATGCGAGCGCTGCATGATCGAGCCGTCGATCTTGAAAAAAGTGTGATCGGCCTCGACCAATCGCGCCGATCCATCGGGCGCCGTCTCGATTCTCGCGGTTTCCACATCCGAGGAACCGGTGTCGTAGCGATTCGTCCCTTGCAGAATCGCGCCGCCGGGAATGCTCTTGATGCTGTAGCGGCCGCGGCCCATCGCAAAATTGGTTCGCGGATCGAGGATCGTGAACTCGGTGGCCGGGAAGCTCAGCGCGTTGCTCGCGGACGCAGTCGATCGGCAGAAAAATACGGCCAGCAATGCGATCAGCGCCAGCGTTCGTCGTTCAAATCGATGGGTCGGCAAATTTCCGGCTCGCAGGCTCGTACTTCGTGATGCGGATGGTCCGCTTGCGATCACAGCTCAGCTTTGAAACCTTAATCGCGTCGTCCAATTGTCCTTGCAGAGGGTCAAGCGAATCAAGACCGCCGATCCCGATACCGGCGCCATCAATAACGCGACCGCCGCGCCTGCCGCGATGTATCGCGAGGGCCCGTACCTCAAGGTTTTGCTCGCGCTCCTGATGTCGGTGACGATCTTCGAGGGCTACGACGTCACGATCTTTCATCTCTGTACGCCCGATATCGCGCACACGTTTCACATGGACGATCGCGCGGTCGGCCTGATGGCGACGATCGTGCGCCTGGGCGGGATGCTCGCGTTCGCGGTGGTGATGCTCTCCGATCGGCTCGGGCGCAAGCCGGTTGTCTCGGCCACCGTGCTCTTTTACACGCTGTTCACGCTGCTGACCGCGCTCTCGCGCGGGCTCGGATCGTTCACCCTGTTCCAGAGTTGCGCGCAGATCTTTCTTTCGGCCGAGTTTGCGCTGGCGATCATAATGATCAGCGAGGAGTTTTCCGACGCGAGCCGCGGCCGCGGCGTCGCGCTGCTGCATGCGATGGGCCTGGTCGGCGTCGTCGCGGGCGGCCTGCTGTATGGATACATCGCGGACTCGCGATGGGGCTGGCGCGGGATGTATTTCATCGGGATCCTGCCGCTGCTGCTGGTCGCGTTTCTCCGCCGCGGACTGCGCGAAACGCTGCGCTTCGAACGGCTTCGCCGCGAGCGCGAGTCGTCGCTCCAGCGATCGCGCGGAATGCGCGCGGCCTTGCGCCACGCGATCGAACCGCTCCGCGGACCCTATCGCGGCCGCCTGATTCTGGTCGCGATGCTGTGGAACTGCGTCGGCCTGGTCGGCGCGCCCGCCGTCACCTTCTTCAGCCTCTACGCGAAGCGCGACCAGCACTGGACTTCCGCTGAAGTCGGACGCGCCGTCGTGATCTCTTACGTCATCGGGACGGTGGGAATCATGCTCGCGGGCTGGATGCTCGATCGGGTCGGCCGCCGCGCCACGACCGCCATCACCTACATCATTGGCTCGGTCGCGATCGTGGCGCTGTTCCAGAGCTCGAATCATACCGCGATGCTGCTCGCGATGATCGTCACGGTGTTCGCGTTTCAGGGTGCGCGCACCGCGACGGCAACTTATTCCGCCGAGTTGTTTCCCACCGAAATCCGCGCGACTTCGTACAGCCTTACCGTCCAATTGCTCGGCCAGATCGCGAGTCTGCTGACGCCGCTGGTTATCGGCACGCTCTCGAAATCGCTCGGAGGCCTCGGCGACGCGGTCGCGGTGGTGGCGATCGGTCCCGTGATAGGCGCGGTGCTGATCTGGATGTACGCGCCCGAGACGCGCGGGATGGGACTCGAAGAGTTGTCGCTCGCATCGGCGGATTGATGAAGCATTCCGTCGCCAGCACGAACGCCGGACGTTGATGCTGGACACGGTTCTCGCCGCGAACAGCGACATCAGGCGCGTTCAATCGCTCGCAGCGCGCGCGCTCAGTCGAATCGGAATCAGCGCGAACGCCGCAACGATAGCCGGCACGATCATGGGCGTCGCGGCGGCAATCGAGTTCGGGCGCGGTAGCACGACGGCGGGAATCGCGGCGCTCGCGATCAGCGCGGCGCTCGACGCGATCGACGGCACGATCGCGCGCGAGGCGGGCGCCTCGAGCCCTCTTGGCGGCGTGCTCGATCTCACATCGGATCGCGTGGTCGAGATCCTCGTGATCGTCGGCATCGCGCAGCGGGATTCGGCGCTGTTCTTTCCCGCGCTGCTGCTGGTCGGGAGCTGGTACGTCAACATCACGATTTTTCTCGCGGTCGGCGCGGCGCTTGATCGCGAAGGCCCGAAGCTGATCGATTACCCGCCGGGCATCCTCGAGCGCAGCGAGGCGCTGATCTTTTTCGTGGTGCTCGCGATCGTCGAAGCGGCGCCGCTTGCGCGGCCGCTCGGCCCGTATCTCTGCTATGCGAT
The DNA here is from genome assembly GCF_030646925.1 of Candidatus Binatus sp. Taxonomy (NCBI): domain Bacteria; phylum Candidatus Binatota; class Binatia (SeqCode); order Binatales (SeqCode); family Binataceae (SeqCode); genus Binatus (SeqCode); species Binatus sp. (SeqCode). Next base: position 25,260 of record NZ_JAUSKL010000124.1, read on the forward strand.
GACCGCGATGGAAATCGCGACTGGCGTGCAGCGCCTGATCTTCGGCGTGCGGATGCTGCGCGCGCAGTGACGCGGGCGCTCGACACGGATGAGCCTATGCGCTCGGCGGCGGCGAAGCGGACGCGCTCGCCGGGCCGCTTCCTTCCGCCATCCCAAGCGACGGCTGCCTCCCTCCGTCATCCCAAGCGGAGGCTGCGGGAGTCGAGGGATCTCGATCGAGCATCGCGATTGACCGCTCAGCCTGAGCGATCCAAAAAGCATAGACACGAATTTTTGTCATTCAGAGCGAAGCGAAGAATCCCGGATCTCTTTCGGGCTTTTGTTTGGTGTGCCGACTGCACCCTCACCCGCCGATCCCTCGCTTTCGCTCGGTGTCGGCGGCCTCTCCCGCAACAAAGCGGGCGAGGCAAGCAAGGACCGCGCCGTCGCTGCAAGACTCGGTGTTACCTTCGACTTCCCGCAGGCAGGCTTTCTCGCGCAGACAACGGAGTGGCTGCCTGAACTGCGAATCTGCTAGGCGCTTGGCGGCGGCGCGGCCGGCGCGCTCGTCGCCCCGCTTTCCGCGCTGGGAGCGGGCGCCTTGTAGCCGCATTCCTTGTTCGCGCACTGCCAGGTCCTGCCGGTGCGCTTCAGCTCTTTTTCGACCAAGTAGTTCGCGCCGCACGACGGGCATGGATGCGGCACAACCTTCGCCCACGCGGCGAATTTGCACTTCGGATAGCGGCCGCATCCGTAGAAAATTTTACCGCGGCGGCTGCGGCGCTCGAGGATATCGCCTTCCTTGCATTCCGGGCATGCGACTCCGGTGCTGACGGGCGCGGATTGCAGCCGCTTGATTCCGTCGCACTCGGGGTACCCTGAGCATCCGAGAAATTCGCCGAAGCGCGAGCGCCGCCTGATCATCGGCTTGCCGCACTTTTCGCAAACTTCGTCGGTCGGGGTGGGCGCGGACGCCGCCTTCAGGATGACGTTACCCTGTTCGTCGTGGCCGAACTCACCGGTATTCTTGCATTTGGGATAGTTCGAGCAGGCGAGGAATTCGCCGTTCTTGCCGAACTTGATCACCATGTCGCCGCCGTCAAGCTCGCACTTGAGACCGGTCGGCAGGCCCTTGCGCTTCACCTCGGGCATCTTCTGCTTGGCCTCGCCGAGGCGCTTGCTGAATGGCACGTAAAATCGCTTGAGAGTCTTGACCCAGTTCTCGGTGCCTTCTTCGACCTTGTCGAGATCGATTTCGAGTTGCGCGGTGAATCCCACTTCCAGGATGTCGGGAAATGCCTTTATCAGCATGTCGCTGACCGTGCGTCCGAGCGACGTCGGGCGCAGCCGCTTGCTTTCGTCCTCTTCGACGTACTCGCGGTTCAGGATGCTGGTCATGATTGCCGCGTAGGTCGATGGCCGCCCGATGCCCTTTTCTTCGAGTTCCTTGATTAGCGTTGCCTGCGTGAAACGCGGCGGCGGCTGCGTGAAATGCTGCTCCGGCGTGAGGCCGAGCAACTTGAGCACTTCGCTTTCCGTGAGCATCGGCAGCGTGCCCTCTTCGTCGTCGGCCGACGCTTCGTCCTGGCCCTCGATATAGACCCGCATGAAGCCGTCGAACTTCATCACCTGGCCGGTGGCGCGAAAAATCGCGTCGCCCGATTCGATATCAACGGTGGTGCGATCGTACACCGCGGGCATCATCTGGCTCGAGACGAAGCGATTGTAGATGAGGGTGTAGAGCGCGAGCGCGTCCTTGTCGAGATAGCGCGCCATCGATTCGGGGTCGCGCTCGACCGCGGTGGGACGAATCGCCTCGTGCGCGTCCTGCGCCTGCTTGCCCGATCGATAAAAGTTTGGGCGTTCCGGGACGTAGCCCTTGCCGTAGCGCGACGCGATATGCTCGCGCACCGAGGCCAGCGCCCCGTCCGACACCCGCGGCGAATCGGTTCGCATATAAGTGATAAGGCCGACGGCGCCCTGATCGCCGAGTTCGATACCTTCGTAAAGTTTCTGCGCAACCTGCATCGCGCGCCGCGGCGACATGTAGAGTTTGCGCGAGGCCTCCTGCTGCAGCCTCGACGTGATAAACGGCGGCGCCGGACTGCGGCGGACTTCCTTGCGCTCGATGCTCGCGACCTTGAACGGCGCGTTCTCGACCGCTGCGATGATCGCCCGCGCCTCGGCCTCGGGCAATTTGTACGCCTTGTTGTCGATCCGATTGTCCTTGTAGCTGTAGAGCCGCGCCGTAAACGGCGGCGGATTCTTGCCCACCAGGCGTGCGTCGAGGGTCCAATATTCCTCGGCGCGGAACGCTTCCCGCTCGCGCTCGCGCTCGACGATTATCCTGAGCGCGACCGATTGCACCCGGCCGGCGCTGATCCCGCGCTTCACCTTGTCCCAGAGCAGCGGACTAATTTTGTAGCCGACCAGGCGATCGAGCACGCGGCGGGCTTGCTGCGCGTCGAACAGGTTCTGATTAAGGTCCGACGGATGCGCCACCGCCTCTTTGACGGCCGCGGAAGTGATTTCATGGAGCAGAACCCGGCGCACGTTGGCCTTGGTTTTGCCGATCCGCTCCGCGATATGCCACGCGATCGCCTCGCCCTCGCGATCCGGGTCGCTCGCGAGATAGATGTTGTCCTTGTCCTTGGCCGCGCTCTTGATCTCGCCGATTACCTTCTCTTTGCCTTTGATAACGACGTATTCCGGTGCGAAATCGTGCTCGATATCGACGCCCAAAGTGCTTTTCGGCAGGTCCATGACGTGCCCGACGGAGGGCATCACCTGAAAATCGCTACCAAGGTAGCGCTTGATTGTTTTCGCCTTGGCCGGCGATTCGACGATAATGAGGTTCTTTGCCACCGATTCAGTGCCTCCGGTCAGTCCCAGCCTCTTCGACGGATGCCATCTTGCCCGATTCAGGCCAATGAAAAAAGCTTGCCCGGATGTTGGGCGACGCGCCCGGTAAGTTCAAGTTCCAGCAACAATCTAAGCACGGTTTGAGCATTGAGTCCTGAGACTTCGATAATCGAATCAACATGGAGCCTATCATCATGCGTTAGGCATTGTAAGATGCTATTAGCATCAAGCATTTCCGGGAACTCAGCAGTATCCCGCGATCCGGCAGCCGCGCTCGAGGAGATCAGTGGCCACACCGTCCTTGGTTCGACGACCGGAGCGGGCGCCCTATTCGCGATCTGTTGCCGACCGAGCGGCTGCCCGAGTTGCGCCGCCAGTTCCTCGATCACGTCTTCGACGCACTCTACCAGCCGCGCCCCCTCCTTCAATAGCCGATTGCTCCCGCGGGTTTTGCCGGTCAACGGGCTGCCCGGCACGGCGAAGACCTGGCGATCCTGCTCGAGCGCCATCCTCGCGCTGATCAGCGAACCGCTTTTTTCGGCTGCTTCGACGATAATCACACCCAGGCACAACCCCGACAGAATCCGGTTCCGCACCGGAAAGTTCTCAGGCATCGGCGGCGTCCCAATTGACAGCTCGCTGACGATTGCTCCGCCACCCTCGATGATCGCATCCGCAAGCTTGCGATGCTCCGCCGGATAGACCACGTCGACGCCGCATCCGAGCACCGCGACGGTCGCACCGTGTGCGTCCAGCGCACCCTGATGAGCCTCGCCGTCGATTCCCCGCGCGAGCCCGCTCACGACGACGAAGCCCTTGGCTGCCAGCTCGAGGCCGAGCCGCTGCGCCATCCGCCGGCCCGCGTCGCTCGCCGCGCGCGCGCCGACAATCGCGATACAGTTGGTCTCGTCCATCTTCGCGGCGCCGCGTACGAACAGATAGGGCGGCGGGTCGGCGATATGGCGAAGATTGGGCGGATAGTCAGGATCGGTCCATTTCAGCAATCGCGCGCCAATTCGCGGCAGCTCGCAAAGCTCCTTGTCGAGCGATTCGAAGTCGTTAAACGCGACAATACTGCGGGCGACGTTGCGCGCGACGCCCGCCGCGGCGATCTCATCGGCGTCCATTTTGAAGATTTTCTCGGGCGGACCGAATTTGTCGATCAGAAGCCGGCAGGTGCGCGGCCCCACGCCATGAACCCGGCGCAACGCTAGCCAATAGGCGTCATCTGACGGCATCGTCCTGCGCGCGAACTCCCTCGCGCAAGTTCACCGCGCGAACGAGAAATTCGCTGCCTCCCTTTTTCTGATAGCCGCCGATGCGGCCCGGCACCGCTTTAAACTCTGATCAATACGCAGTCGGCGCAAGCCCTTTAAGGGAGCGTTTTCTTGATTCCCCTGAGCGTATCGCATAGGTTACATGGGACCGCATCGCGTGCTGCCTGCAGATTGCAGCTATCTCCATTACAATCTGACCGGAGGACGAGGATTTGGGCGAAACAGCAGCATCATTAGCATCAACCCTTGATTTCAGCAGATTGTCCCCCGCTGAAAAGCAGGTTCTTATATTTAGCTTCTATCGCGACGCCGAACTCCGTGGCGCGCGCTTGCTGTTCAATCTTCTTGGCCACGTGAAGGGTGGTGAGTCGCAGCTCAAGATGACTGCTCATCTGGCGGACGAGACCCGGCATGCGTGGCTCTGGACCAAGCGAATCTCGGAGCTCGGCGGCGCGCCGATCTTGATCGACGATGGCTATCAGCGCCGGCTCGGACTTCGCACCGGGGTGCCCAAGACCCTAATCGATCTGCTCGCTCTAACGGTGGTCGTCGAGGAGCGCGCGCTCAGCCGTTATAACGCGCACATGGCGTTGCCCAATGTCGATCCGGAAACTCGCGAAGTTCTCAAGGCCGTGACCAAGGACGAATCGTGGCATCTATCCTGGATCGAGAAAGAGATGCGCGAAATCGCCAAAGAGCAGGGTACCGAAGAACAAGCCGACAAGGCACTCGAGCGCTATCGCGCGATCGATCGCGAAGTGTACGCGACGCTCGCGGCCGATGAAGCGCAGTTGATGCGCGGATAATCGTGCTTCGGGCTTGAGTCCGGAACAGTGCATCGACTTTCGATCGCCGCGCTCACGACCATACTCCTAATCTTCAACTCGCAACTCGCCCACGCCAACTGGATCGCGGGCGATTTCGCGTCGGCGGGCAAGCCGGTCGAGGAGCATCACTGCGTTCCCGCGGGCTCAGGACCGCATCCGGCGATCGTCCTGCTGCACGGCGCGTCGCCAAAGATAGGCCTCGGCGACGCTGCGTTCGAGCAGATGTGCACCGACCTTGCGGCGCAGGGCTACTACACCGAATTCATCGAGTATTACAGCCAGACCGGAGCGGTCGGCGCCGGCCGGCCGCTAATGATTAAGCAGGAATTCCCGATCTGGCTGGCCGAAATCAAGTCGGGCATCGACGATCTCGACAAGAATGCCGCGGTCGATCCGCATCGCGTCGCGATGATGGGATTTTCGCTCGGCGCATTCCTCTCGCTTTCGATCGCAGCCGCTGATCCGTCGCAGGTCGCCGCCGTCGTCGAATACTACGGCGGCTTGCCTCCGCGGTTGCAGCCGATGGCGAAGACGATGCCGCCGACGCTGATTCTGCACGGCGACAAGGATACGATCGTGCCCGTCAGCCAGGCGCATGAACTCGATCAACTATTGACGCAGAACAATCGTCCGCACGAGATCAAAATCTACGAGGGCGCCGAGCACGCCTTCAACTTCGAGGGATTGCCGTTCTGGTATCGCGCCGATTACGCGCGCGACGCGTGGGAGCGCACCCTCAAATTCCTCGCCGCCAACCTGCACCCTACTCTCACCAAGTAGCCGCTAATCGCAAATCAGGAGCGCACGATTGCGGCGTTCAGTTCGAGGCGCATCTGCTCCGCCGCTTTTGCAGACGCCTCGGGCGGCGTAAGTCCCGGAGATTTCTGATACGCGTACATCAGGCTGCGGCTGGCGCTGACGATTATTCCGGAGCCGTCGGCGCGCGCCGCCGCGACTGCCTGCGAGGCCGATGCGCCCTGCGCACCGTAGCCGGGAACCAGAACGATCGCAGCCGGCATCAGTACGCGCGCGCGCCGCGCATGATCGGGATACGTCGCGCCCAGCACCGCGCCCACCGGACTCAGGCCGCTTTGGCCGAGAAAATCGCCGCCCCATCCGTTGACCCGCACCGCGACCGATTCCCACAGCGGCCGCCCCGACGCTTCGAGATCCTGAAATTCACCCGATGACGGATTCGAAGTTTTCACCAGCACGAACAGGCCGCGCCCGTTGCGAATCTTCGCGATAAACGGCATCACCGCGTCGCTCGCAAGATAGGGATTCACAGTGACGGCGTCGCTCGCGAAATCGCCGTCGCCGAGAAACGCCTCGGCGTAAGCGGCCGAAGTCGTGCCGATATCGCCGCGCTTCGCATCCGCGATCGCGATCAGGCCGAGCCGTCGCGCGGTCTTGAGCACCTCGCAAAACGCGCGCATCCCGTCGATTCCGCGCGCCTCGAAAAACGCGAGCTGCGGCTTGATCGCGACGATCGAAGGCGCGCACGCCTCGACGATTTCGCAACAGAAGCGCGCGAGCGTGTATCCGGTTGGAACGCCTGCAGAGGTCGCGGTATCGAGCTGGGGATCGACGCCCAGCACTGCGATGCTGTTTTTAGCGCGGACGGATTCGGCGAGCCGATCGGCGAAATTCATCGGAGCACATGATCGCATATCGACGCGCGGCAAGCATCCGGCGCACATCCGCGACCGCATCGCAGTTCGCCGATCGATTTTTGAGCCGTTGCGTTTGCGCCAAACTCGCGAGCATCCTTGTTGGCTGAAACGGCAAGAATCGACGAATAACGCATGCCTACTTTTCCAAAATTGCGGGAATAGATCCGGATGAACCAATTGACGATCGTCACGAAACTCCGACTTATAGCCGCGATCGCGCCGGCCATCCTGCTGCTGCTCGCGATTTTTCTCGCCGCGGCGTTTCACGTCTTCGGCGGCATCCCGCGCAGCATCGTCGAGAACCAGTACGCCTCGGTGCGCGCGTCGGAGGGGATGGAAAATTCGCTTTTCAAAATGGATTGGGGACGCTCGCAGCCGGACGGCGCGCAAATCGTGCTCGATCAAACGCGCCGCTTTATCGATTACATTGAAACGGCGCGCGCACACATGACGACGCGCGACCAGGCGGAAAAAATCGCGAAGATCGCCACCGACGCCAAGCCGCTGTTCGAGGCGCTCCGCACCGCAGCGCCGGGCGACGATTCGCTCGAGCCGCGGATGCGCGAACTCGAAGGATCGATCGCGGATTTGATCGGGCTCGAAGAGGCCGCGCTGTTCGAGATCGCCGCGGGCGCGGAGTCGGAGGCACGCACGCTGATCGCAGTAACGATCGTGGGCGCAATCGTGATCCCGTGGATTTGCTTCTACCTGCTGGTGCGAATTTCCGGCGGGCTGTTCGCCGAGTTGAAGGAAATTCGCCACCGCGTCGAGGCAATCGCCGGAGGCGGAGGAGCGGACGAGCTTCGCGGGATCGACGAATCGATGTCGAAGCTCGGCTTCCCCAAGCCGAATCCGATGCTGGCCGAATGAGCGCGCCGCGAGCGACGCCCGGCGGCCAGCGCCATCCTATTTTTTCTTGCCGGATTTCGCCGGCGCCTTCGCGGCGTCGTCGGGCAGCTTGATATCGAGGCTTCGCCACAAATACCACGCCGCCGCCGTTCGGTACGGGCTCCATCGCTTGCCGAATTTCGTCAGCCGCTTGCGACTGGGCCGTTCGCGCATCCGGTACGCGCGCTTGACCGCGGTCTGCACGCCCAGATCGTCGGCCGGCAGCACGTCGGGACGCCCGAGATTGAACATCAGGAAAATCTCCGCGGTCCATCGCCCGATACCTTTGACCCGGGTCAAATCGACGATGATCTCGTCGTCCGTCATGCGGTGGAAGCGATGAAAATTGAGCGTGCCATCCCTGATGTGCCCGGCGAGGTCCTTGATGTAGAGCGCCTTCTTCGCCGAGAGCCCGGCTTTGCGCAAATCCTCGTCGGGCGTCGCGAGAATCTGCTCGGCGGAGGGAAATTTCGTGCCCGGATATAGCGCGAGCATCCGATTGTAGATCGCAGTCGCCGCCGCTCCCGCCAGTTGCTGGAAAATGATCGTGCGCGCGAGCGCCTGGAAGCGCTCGCTGCGGCGCGTGATTATGAGCGGCCCGACCTCGGCGATGATTCGGGCAAGGATCGGATCGTTGGCGCGGAGATGCGCTTCGGCGTCGCGAGCATATGAAACCTGGCGATTCGGCATCGGAAAAATCGAGTGCGCAAAATCTGCCACGCCTGCTATGTTTGTTCAATCCGAAAACCGCGCGACCGGCGGATCAGGAAAGATGAGCGACGACCCGCGACTTCCGATGTGCCCCGAGAATCTGCGCGTCGGGATGCGACTCGGCCCGATTTTCTACATCGTCACGGCTGAACAGACGGGAGCGTTTGCGCAAGCAGTCGCGTCCGAGCCGGTGTCGAGCACGGAAATCGGAAAAACGATCGCGTCGCCCACGATGCGCCTGCCGGATTATGCGCTGCTCATCGCGGAGCATCTGAAAGGCGGCAACGGCGGCGTGCATGCGAAGCATTGGTGTGAATTCCACGAGCCGATGCGCATCGGGCAGGCGGTCAAGACGACCGGGGTGATCACTGAGGCTTTTCGCAAACGCGGCAAATTTTATTTCACCCTCGAATATGAATCCCGCGATGCCGATACCGACCAACTGCTGGTGCGCCAGGCGATTACGTCGGTGCTGCTCAACGAACGGGGCACGATGTCATGACGGAAGCGGCGCAAAAGATTCGAGTCGGCGCGCGATGGAGTTCGACGCCATACGTGCTCGACGACGCGTCGGCGGAGCGATACGGCAAGGCGATCGAATCGCCGCCGCGCCGCAGTCCGCGGCGTGGAATCCACGACGACGAACAAGCCGCGCGCACGGCCGGTTTCAGCAAGCCGATCGCCGCGGGGGAGCAGACTGTCGCGGTGATCGCGCAGTTCCTCGCGGATAAATTCGGGATGCATTTCCTGCGCGGCGGCCGAATCGATATCGCGCTGACGAAGCCGGTATTCTTCGGCGACACGCTGATTTCGCACGTCGAGGTCGAGGCCGTCGAGGACGGACGCGCGACGCTACGAATCAAGGTCGAGAATCAACGCGGCGAAAGCGCGCTGATCGGCGCCGCCGCGCTCAGGATCGATCCGGCATGAGCGTCGAGCCAATCGCGCAATCTGAAGCAGCCGCGGACGAGCTACCCGCTCGCCGCGCGACGCCGCTCTGGCGCAAGCTGATTCCGTATCTCGGCACGATCGCGATCTTCGCGCTGATCTTCTGGCGCATCCCGCTCGCCAAAGTGGCGGAGGCGCTCTCGCAGGCGCCGATTCTGAAATTTTTTGCGATCTTTATGCCGTTCTCGATTTTCTATTTCGCGATCGATTCGTTCTGCCTGACGTGGGTGGTGCGGCGCTTCAACGCCGCGATGAAGCTCAGCGACATCCTGCCGATTCGCGCCAGCATGTATATCCTCGCGCTGATCAACACCAACCTCGGGCAAGGCGGCGTCGCGTACTATCTGCATCGCAAGGCCGGCATCAGTTTTCTTGGTGCGCTCAGCTCGATTCTTTTCATTGCGCTGCTCGAGGTGTACCAACTTTTTCTGTTTTCGACGCTGGGCGTGATTTTCTATACGCCGAGCAGCGCGGCGCAGAGCGAAATCGTGAGTATCGTGCGCATCGCGTACATCGTGGCGTGGGCGCTGCTCGCGGGAATAATCGGATTCTTCGCCGCGGCGCGCCGCAGCGACCGGATTCGCACCTGGGTCGAGACCGGACGCGCGGGCGCGGTGCTCGCGACCTTCATGAAGGCGCGTCCGCTCGATTATGTGACGGTGCTCGCGATCAAGGCGCCGAGCTTTCTCGCGTCGGTGGTCGCGCAGTATTACGCGCTGGCGCTGTACGGAATCGCGGTGCCGTTCATCAAGCTGATGCTGTTCCTGCCGCTGGTGTTTCTCGCCGCGGCGCTGCCGATCGCGGTCGCGCATCTGGGCACCAGCCAGGCGGCGTGGCTGCTGTTTTTCTCCGGCAACGCGCCCGACGTGAAGATTCTCGCCTACAGCCTTGCGGCGCATTTCACGTTCATGCTTTGCAACGGGCTGATTGGACTGTTGTACCTGCCGCGTGCGACGCGCGAACTCACCGCGATTCGCGGCGACCGCGCGGGCGATACCGCGGCGGCGTGAGGAGTCTAGCGCACGCCGAGCACCGGAAATCGTTCGCGCCGCGCGGCGTCGGCGAGCCTGCGATCCAGTGTGACCAGTTCGAGCGTTTCGGGCTCACCGTCCGCCGCGACCAAAGCCGCGCCGAGTTGAAGCGCATCGGCCGCGCGCAGCGGATGCACGCTCACGATTCTTTCCGCTTCAATTCGCACCCTCTCAAAATCCGTGACCTGGAACCAATTCGGTGAAGCGAAGCCGAGTTCGTTGCGGGCGATATTGTATTCGTTGTCAGACAGCGCGAATTCGCGGCGGCGGCGTGAAAGCGCCGAGAGAACCTCGACGCGCGTCAAGCACCAAATCGTTATATCAGGATCGGATCGCAACCACGATTCGGCGTCCGCGGTTCTCGGTTCGGCGTTGAACAGCGGCACGAGCGCGGAACTGTCCCAAAATTTCACCGGCCGCTTTCGCGTTCTTCAAGAATGGCATCGACGAGGCTCGCAGTCGAATGGACGATCTGCCGATTTTTCAGCCATTCGAGCATGCCTTTACCGCTGCCGCGCGTGATGATCCCCTTGCGCTCGAGCCGCGCGAGGCGCTCCTCATCGCGATCTTTTTTCCGCTTGCTCTTGCTGAGCGGCACGATTTCCGCGATCGGTGTATCGCGATCATAGATCAGCACTCGTCCGCCGGCGCGAACGTGATCGAGGTAGCGCGAGAGTCCGTTGCGCAACTCGCCGATTTTTGCCTTCTTCATGATTTCACATCATAGCCAAGTTGGCGCTGTTCGGATATCGCGGCTTACCTGCGATGCGGCGAGATCCAGATTCGCTCGAAACGCGTCGGGCGCATCGGATTGATCACGTAGTCGTGCACCCATGGTTGGCGAATCACGTACGTCACTGGATAGTAGAGAAACACCCACGGCGCGTCCGCGATCACGATCTTCTCGGCCTCGCCATACAGCGCGTAGCGTTGCTTCAAATCGGCTTCTGGGGAGGCACGATCGAGCAATTCCTGAAACTCCGGGTTGTAATAGAAGCTGTCGTTGTTCGAGCCCCACTCCGAACGCGAGAGCAGCGTGCCGAGAAAATTTTCAGGATCGGGAAAATCAGCTTCCCATCCGTAGACGAAAGATTGCGCCGTATGCGGCTGGCGAATCGCCTCAAGGAAAGGACCCCACGCGACCGGTTTCAGCTCGGCGCGAATTCCGAGCGGCGCGAGATCCTGCTGCATCGATTGTCCCAGCATCAGCACGGTCTGGTCGGCGCGCATCCAAATCTCGAATGAAAAGCCGGCGCCGAGATGCGCCTCCTCGAGCAGCGCGCGAGCCTTAGCTGGATCGTAGTCGTACCCTGCGAGTTCCGGATTGAAGCCGGGCAAATCGGGCGGCAGCGGACTATGCGCGACGACGCCGCGTCCGTTCATCAGCGCGATCAGCTTGCGCCGATCGATCGCATAACTCATCGCGCGCCGCACGCGCACGTCGGTAAACGGCCACATCTGGCAGTTCATCCCGAGGTAGCGCGTGGTGACGGTGGTCTTGTGCAGAGTGAGATCGCGAAGGCGCGGCGTCTTCATCACGTAGGGAAATTCGGCGGGCGGAATCTCAGTGATGGCGTCGATCTGGCCCGCTTCATAGCGAAGCCATTGCAGCTCCGGGTTCACGCCGACCGATTCGACGATCGCGTCGAGACGCGGCAACGGCTTGGCGAAGTAGTAGGGGTTCCGCACCAGCACCAGCCGCTGACCGCCGATCCATTCCTTCAGCATGAAGGCGCCGCTGCCGACCGCGTGGCGGGAAAAATCGTCGCCCCAGCGCTCGACCACGCGCGCGGGAATCGCCGACGCGAACGGCATCGCGAGCTTATGCGCAAAAATCGGATCGGGCGCACTCAGATGAAAGGTGATCGTCGATGAGTCAGGCGTCTCGATTCCATCGACGTGGTCTTTGCGATGCGCGATAAAATCAGCCGAGCCCGCGATTCCGCGATAATACTCCATGCCCTTCGAGCGCGTGGCCGGATTCAGCACGCGCTCGATTCCGTAGCGAAAGTCCGCGCTGGTCACCGGAGTGCCGTCCGAAAAACGCGCGTCATTGCGCAGATGAAATGAAAACGTGCGCGCGTCCGGCGACGATTCCCATCGCAGCGCGAGATCCGGTTCGAGTTGGATATTGGCGTCGCCGTAACGAAGCAGCGTGTCGAAAATCGCCTGCTCGTAGGTCCACGACAGCGTGTCGTAGCCGGATGCCGGATCGAGCGTCGGGATCTCGTCCACGTCGGCGAGGCGAAGTATCATCGCGTTCGGCGGCAATTTGAGCGGCGGCGGACCGCCGTTGCATCCGAGCGTGAGCACGACGGCGAGCATATACAGCCACCTCGCGACGCCCGAATGTTGCGCTCGCGCCGATCTCATCGCGAGCGCCTGCGCAGAAATCCATAGCCGAGCAGATTGAAACCGAGCACCGCATAGAAAATCGCGAGGCCGGGGAAGGTCGCGAGCCACGGCGCGGTGCGGAAATAAATCGTCGCCTCTTCAATCATGCGGCCCCAACTCGGCGTCGGCGGCGGCACGCCGAGGCCTAAGAAACTCAGCGCCGCGTCGAGCAGCAGCGTGCCGGAGGTTCCGAGCGCCGCCATCACGACGATGATCGGCAGCACGTTGGGAAGAATGTGGCGCGCGATCAGTTGCCCCGATGGCGCACCGAGCGCGCGCGCGCCGAGAACGAAGTCGCGCTTCGACATCGTGAGCGTTTCGGCCCGCACCACGCGCGCGACTTGAGTCCACGAAACCAGTCCAATCACCAGCAGGATCGTCGTCAGGCTCGGGCGCAGAACGGCTACCAGAGCCATCGCGAGCAACAGCGCCGGCAGCGAGAGCATCACGTCGGTGAAGCGCATCAGGATGAAATCGGTCGCGCCGCCGAAAAATCCCGAGCACAAACCGATCGCGACGCCGATCGTCATCGTCACCGCCATCGCGGCGACGCCGACGGTCAGCGAAATCCTGGCGCCGTAAATTATTCGCGACAGCACGTCGCGGCCGAGTTCGTCGGTACCCATCGGAAACGCGATCGACGGCGCGCCAGGGTCGCCGAATGTCGGCGCCACCGCGCGCGTGGGATCATGCGGGGCGAGCCACGGCGCGAGGATCGCGATCGCGAAGAGGCTTGCCACCATCGATGCGCCGATACCCTCGAGCGTGAAAAATCCGCGGCGCATCACGCGGCCTCCGCCAGCCGAATCCGCGGATCGAGCCACGCGTACAACAGATCGACCAGTAGATTGATGATCACGATTAGGAACGCCGAAAAAAGCACCGTGCCCATGATCAGCGGGATATCGAGATTGAAGATCGCCTCCGACGCGAGGCGGCCAATTCCGGGCCAGTTGAAAACCGTCTCCGTCAGCACCACGCCCGAGAGCAGCCCCGCGAGGTCGAGTCCCGCGAGCGTGACCAGCGGCAGCAAAGCATTCGCCATCGCATGACGGAGCATCACGCTCGTCTTCGAAAGACCCTTGCTGCGGGCGGTGCGGACGTAGTCCTGATCGAGCGCTTCGCTGAGGCTGGTCTGCAGCACGCGCGAGTAGTAACCCGCCGAACCGAGTGCGAGCGTGAGCGAAGGCAGGATCAGACTCTCGGCGCCGCTGTAGCCGCCGAGCGGAAACGAGCGGATCGAAAGCGCAACCGCGATCAGCAGCATCGTGCCAAGCCAGAAGACCGGAATTGAAACCATCGCGAGCGAAAAAAACAGCAACGCGTTGTCCAGCGCGCGCCCGCGATATGCCGCGGCTAGCGCGCCCATCGCGATTCCGAGCACCAACGACAGGATCATCGCGGCAGCGGCGAGCAACGCGGTCGCGGGCAATCGATCCGCGATCAGCCGCGTCACGTTCTCGCGCCGGATATACGATCGCCCGAGATCGCCGTGAACCGCGCGATCGAAGTAGCGCGCATACTGCACGTAGAGCGGACGGTCGAGGCCCATCTCGCGCCGAATCGAGGCGAGCGTCTGCGGATCTGCCTTAGTCCCCGCGAGCGCAACCGCGGGATCGGCCGGCACCACGAACGCGATCACAAATGTGATGAGCGACGTGCCGATCAGCACCGCGGCGCCGAATACGATTCGCCGGATCAGAAACGCGAGCATCGTATCACCCGTTCAGTATTGCGCGCGCGATCAATTGGCGGCGCAGGCTGAGTTGCGCATGCTCGCGGCGGCGCCGGGCGGTGGAAGTCTGTTCGTCCGATTCGAGTGCTGAGCGTTCAGGTTCGTGAAGACTCGCAACGATCGCGGACATTTGGGCAAGGATTTGTTCTTCATCGGCGGTGCGAATTCGCGCCGTTTTCAACGATCGAAAATGCGCGACGAATGCCGACACCGACGAATAGGTTTGGAGCTTCATCGCGATTGCATCAGCCGGCCGTCGCGCCCAGCGGCGAGATTGCAAGCCCGATCAGATAGCCGGCGGCCGCAGCGCTCATCGCGGTGGCGAGGAATCGGATGCCCGAGCGCCAGCGATCGTTGCGATGCGCCAGCCATCCTTCGAAATAGCCGACGCTGAACAGCGCGACCGCCGTCGCCGCGAGTGCGCCGACCAGATCGTATTTCGGAGTCGCGATCAGCATGTACGGCAGCAGCGGGATCACCGCGCCCGCCACGAACGCGATTCCCATCACAAGTCCGTCGAGCGCGGCGTTGCCGAGCAGATTGCCGCCGAGGCCGAACATCTTGGCCTCCGCCGTCGAGACCAGCGCTTGCGGCGATCCGCCAAGCAGTTGCACGACGCGATACGCGGCCTCGCGCGTCAGTCCCTCCCTGGTCAATTCCTCGAGCAATCCTTCCTGGATCACGTACGGTTGCTTGAATGCCTCGGCGCGAAGGCGAACCAGTTCTGCGCGCACGACTTCCGATTCCGCGCGCGCGCCGAGATAAGCGCCCGCGCCCATCGAGAGCGCGCCGGCCGCAGTCGAGGCTAGCGCGGCCAGCACGACCTGCGCGTGATGAGAAACCGCGCCGCTCAGTCCGCACAGCACGCCCGCCGTCGTCAGCACTCCGTCCTGCACGCCGAATACGATCTCGCGGACGTTCGAGAGCCGCTCGAAGATGCGTTTTTTTTCTTCGATTACGGCGGCCAATCTGGTCTAGAACTTCGTGTCGCTGGGGATCAGCTCGACGCCGGGCTTCCAATCCGCCGGACAGAGCTGACCGGTTCGAAGTGCGCGCACGATTCGGAGCGTTTCGACCACGCTGCGGCCGACGTTAAGCGGACACGACGCCGAAAATACGACCTTGCGTTTTTGATCGAGGATAAATGTCGCGCGCAGCGCTACCTGCTCCTTCTCATCGAAGATGCCGAATGCCTTCGCGAGCTTGCCGTCGGTGTCGGCGAGCAGCGGAAACTCGATCCCGCCAAGTTCGCGCGCCCATTTGAGATGACTCTCGGCGTCGTCGATGCTCGCGCCGACTACCGTCGTCGCCTCATCAGTGAAGTCCTTGAGCGCCCGGTTGAAGCCGGTCACCTCGGTCGGGCAGATGAAGGAAAAATCGCGCGGGTAGAAAAATATGAGCGCCAGTTCGGTGCTGAACTTCGCGAGACTCAAGCGCGCGATGCGCCCGCCTGCCGCGCAGGGAAGATCGAACGATGGCGCCCGGTCGCCGGGTTTCAACATGGCCAGATTAATTCGCGCATCACGATCATAGTTACTCAATATAAAAGGTCAGAGAAACGGTGACTGGCACTGTTACTTCGCCCGGCTCGACCGGCGTCGCAACTCTTTCAGCCGCCACTGCCATTCCCATCCGCTGCATCGGGATCGGCCGCGCCTCCGCAACCGTGGTCGCCTTGATTACCTTGCCGAGTTTCACGCCGAGCGCGGCGGCGAGCGCGTCCGCCTGCGCCTTGGCGTCGCGCGTCGCGATCGTGATCGCTTCGGTGCGCACCTTCGAGTCGTCCTTCAACGCGAAGCTCAGGTAGTTGACGCGATTGGCGCCGGCCGCAATCGACGCATCGATCAGTGCGCCAAGCAGATCGAGCGCGCCGGTTTCCGCAGTGATCGAGTTTTGCGCGGTGTAGCTGACGATCTTCGGCTCGCGGCTGGGACGCTGATCGTACTCGGGATTCAGCGAATAGCCGCCGGTTGAGATTTTGCCCTTGTCGCCGAGCTTCGCTTTCAGCGCGGCGATTATCTTTTCCGCGAGCGTGCCGTTGCGGCTGGCGGCTTCCTCGGCCGTCGCGGCGTGAGTTTCGATTGCGAGATTCAGGGTGGCGACATCCGGAGTTCCGCGCGCCTCGCCGGTGCCGTCAACTTCGATCACGCGGATTGGAGGCGCGGCCGCGCCGACCTGCGCAAATGAAATCGATGCGAGCATCGGGAACGCAAAAGAGAGCACGATCACCGAGATCAAGAATTTGAATTTCATAGCGCCAAACCTCGGCAATCATTTTAATCGGTCGTTGTTCGATACATTGATTCGGGCTGATTTTATCCGGAGACTGTACCAGTTGGCGATATGCCGCAGCGCCCGCCGAGACTTATGGCCGAAAAACAGGACGAAAAAAAAGTAACCCCCCGCAGTCAGGATTTCGCCGCCTGGTACAACGAAATCGTGCTCCGCGCCGAATTGGCGGACTATTCGCCGGTGCGCGGATGTATCGTGTTTCGGCCCGACGGCTTCGCGATCTGGGAGTCGCTGCGTGACGAACTCGATCGCCGGATCAAAAAAACCGGCGCGCGCAACGCCTACTTCCCGCTGTTCATTCCACAGAGCTTTCTGCAGAAGGAAGCCAAGCACGTCGAGGGCTTCGCGCCCGAAGTCGCCGTCGTCACGCATGGCGGCGGCAAGGAACTCGAGGAACCGCTGATCATCCGGCCGACTTCCGAAACGATCATCAACTATATGTTCTCGCAGTGGATCAGATCGCATCGCGATCTGCCGATGATGCTGAACCAGTGGTGCAACGTCGTGCGATGGGAGATGCGCACGCGGATGTTTCTCCGCACCACCGAGTTTCTATGGCAGGAGGGTCACACCGCGCACGCGTCGGCGGAGGAAGCGCAGAATGAAACGCTCACGATGCTCGAAGTCTATCGGCAGTTCGTCGAGGACTATCTGGCAATTCCGCTGGTCGTCGGGCGGAAGAGCGCCGCCGAGCGGTTTCCCGGCGCGGTCGAAACTTACACGATCGAAGGCCTGATGGGCGACGGACGCGCGCTGCAATGCGGCACGTCGCATTTCCTCGGACAGAATTTTGCGCGCGCATTCGAAACGAAATATCTCGACGATCAAAATCAGATGCAATTCGTGTGGCAGACCAGTTGGGGCGTTTCGACCCGATTGCTCGGCGCAATCATCATGACGCACGGCGACGACCAGGGACTCCGATTACCGCCGACCGTCGCAGCTACGCAGGTGGTCGTGGTTCCGATCTGGCGCAAAGCCGATGAAGGCGAAAAGGTGCTCGCCGCGGCGCGCGCCGCGTTCGATCAACTTAACGAAGCGGGCCTGCGCGTGCGGCTCGATACGCGTGAGGGACTGACGCCCGGGTTCAAGTTCAACGATTGGGAGATGCGCGGCGTGCCGGTGCGAATCGAGATCGGTCCGCGCGACGTCGCATCGGGTGAGGCGGTCGTTGCGCGACGGGACAAGTCCGGACCGGAGGCCAAGAGCAAGGTATCGCTCGCGGCGATCGCGGAGAAAGTCGTCGCACTGCTCGACGAGATTCAGAAAAACCTGTTCGCACAGGCCAAAGCCGCGATGACTGCAAATACCCGCGAGTTCGACGACTACGCGATGTTCAAAACTCAGATGGAAGGTGAAGGCGGCGGCGGATTCGCTCACGTCTATTGGTGCGGCAATCCGGCCTGCGAAACTCAGATTCGCGACGATACCAAGGCTAGCTGCCGCGCAATTCCGCTCGAGCAGAACGTCGCGCCGGGCAAATGCCTGGTCTGCGGCGAATCAGCCTCCGAGCGCGCCTACTTCGCAAAATCGTACTAGGACGTCGATCACAGCTTGTAACTGATTTTCATCGCGGTGCGGACTTCGGCCATCGTGTCCTGCGCGATCGCGCGCCCCTTGCGCGTTCCTTCGACGATGATCTCCTTTACCCATTCCGGCTTCGACGCGAACTCGATCCGCCGCTCGCGAATCGGCGTGAGGAACTCGTCGAGCGCCTTGAATAATCGCTCCTTCACTTCGACGTCGCCAACGGCGCCCTTGCGATAGCGATCCTTCAACTCTTCGACTTCCGCCTTATCCGGATTGAACACGTCGTGATAGGTGAACACCGGATTGCCTTCGACGTGCCCGGGGTCGGTCGGCCGTATCCGCGTCGGATCGGTGTACATCGACATCACGCGCTTGCGCACCGTCTCGGATGAGTCGCCAAGGTAGATGCAATTGCCGATCGATTTCGACATTTTCCCGCCGCCGTCAGTTCCCGGCAGCCGCGCGACTCCGCCGAGCAGCGCCTTGGGCTCCACCAGCACGCGATCGTACAAACGATTGAAGCGGCGCACTATCTCGCGCGATTGCTCGATCATCGGCAGTTGATCCTCGCCGACCGGCACCAGGTGCGCCTTGAAGATCGTGATGTCGGCCGCTTGCGAGATCGGATAGGTGTAGAAGCCGACCGGCAATCCCTTGGTAAAATTTTTCTGCTTGATTTCTTCCTTGAGCGTGGGATTGCGCTCGAGCGTCGCGACCGTGACCAGGTTCATGAAATAGATCGTCAGCTCCGTCAGCTCCGGCACCATCGACTGCACGACGAACTGCACCTTCTCCGGATCGAGTCCGACCGCGAGGTAATCGAGCGCGACTTCGAAAATGTTCGCTTCGAGTTTTTCCGGATGCTCGAAGTTGTCGGTCAGCGCCTGCACGTCCGCGATCAGGAGGTACGTCTCGTATTCGTCCTGCAGGCGCACGCGATTTTGCAGCGAACCGACGTAATGCCCCAGGTGCAGCGGTCCAGTCGGACGGTCGCCAGTGAGAATTCGCTTTCGGGTCATGAGTTGAAAAGCGATCGCAGCGTCGCGAGATTCTCGACGTCTTCCTTCAGGTCGGGGCCCTTCGGCGTTTCAAGGCACATCGGGATGCCGAAAAATCGCTCGTCGTTGAGCAGCCGCCGGAATGCATCGAGGCCGATGAATCCCTGCCCGATATGCTGATGCCGATCGACGCGCGAATTGATCGGCTTGGTCGCGTCATTGAGATGAAACGCAACGATCTTGTCGAGCCCGACATGTTCGTCGAGCAGGCCGAAAGTTTTTTCGTACTCTTCGTCGGTCCTCAGGTCGTAGCCCGCCGCGAATGCATGCTCAGTATCGAAGCACAGCCGCAACCGCTCGTTCTCCGTCACCGCGTCGAAAATCTGGCCCATCTGCTGAAACGTATAACCGAGATTGCTGCCCTGCCCCGCCGTGATCTCGAGCGCGATTTTCGTCTTGAAGCCCGCGCATTGCGACTGCGCCTCGTCGATCGATTTCGCGATCGTCTTGATTCCCTGCTCCTCGCCGGAACCGACGTGCGCGCCCGGATGCGCCACCAGGATCGGCACGCCGAGCGCTTCGCATCGTTCGAGTTCGTCGATAAATCCCTTCACCGACTTGATTCGGAGCGCTTCGTCCGGCGCGCCGAGATTCACCAGGTAGGAATCGTGCGCAATCACCAGCTTGATTCCGGTCTCGCGCAGATTGCGTTTGAAAGTCGCGATCTCCGCTTCGGAGTAGGGCTTCGACGCCCACTGCCGCGACGACTTGGTGAAAATCTGGATGCAATCGCATCCCACCTGCTGGCCGCGAATCAGCGCCTCGCCGACTTCGCCCGCGATCGACATGTGCGCGCCCAGAAGTGGCCGCGTCGCTTCGTTGGATTTTGCCATAGTGCCGCTAGCGCTTCCTGCGCGCTCAAAATTGGGCAGCGTCGATCGCGCTTCGATGCGCGCTGCCATCCGACTCGCGAGCGCATCGCGATTTTATACGAACTGATGCCCAAAGCGAGACGGCCCGCGACGCATCCGCTCTTGCCCGCAGTCCCCAAGGATGGATACTTCATTGATCGTGTCACGCGCAAAGTATGCAAAACTGCTGTTCACGGCGATGCTCGCGATCGCCGGATGCCCCAAGGCGATCACCTTGCCGCCGCAAGTCAGTGTCGCGGATGTCGAGCCGTCGGGGCGCGCCGCCAAGCCGCCCGATTGCAACATGCCAGTGTTGCGCCATGACCCGCTCACCGATTTTCGCAAAGTTGCGATCGTCGAAGGCGTCGGCAATCTCTACGCGAGCGAGTCCGACGTGTTGCCGGCGGTGCAGCGCAAGGCGTGCGAGACCGGCGCCGATGCGATCGTGGTGTACGCCAGCAAGTCGCAGACCAGTGAGAATCTTACTGGTTACTACATCAACGCGGTCGCAATCGTGTACGGCAAGCGAAATCCCGCCGCGGCCGGCAGCGCGAAGCAGTTTCTGAAATGATTCCGCGAGGACTTCTCGCGTTGGCTTTTCCCGCGTGATATTTGCCTGATGGCGGTGGCAAAGCGGTCCATAAAGTCGGTCGGCCTGGTGGTCAAGCGCGACCGGCCCGAAGCGATCGTGATTGCACGGAGCCTCACTCGCTTTCTGCGCCTCAAAAACAAGATTCCGCTCGCCGATGTTGAGATCGCCAAAACCATTGGCGCGCAGCCGGTTGAACGACATCATCTCGGCGATCACGCCGACCTGATCGTGGTGCTCGGCGGTGACGGCACGCTGCTCGGCGTCGCACGGTTGATCGCGTCGCGCGGGATTCCGATCCTCGGCGTCAATCTCGGCGGCCTCGGCTTTCTCACCGAGGTAACAATCAAGGAAGCGCGCAGCAGCTTGCAGCACGTGCTCGAGGGCAACTACGAAGTCGATCGCCGCATCATGCTCGAGGCCGTGCTCGAGCGCGCGCCGGAAGCACTCGATCACACCGAATCGTTCCAGGCGCTCAACGACGTGGTGGTCAGCAAAGGCCCGCTCGGCAGGATGCTCCAGCTCGAGGTGAGCGCGAACGGCGAACCGTTCTGCACCTATCGCGCCGACGGACTTATCGTCGCCACGCCGACCGGCTCGACCGCCTACGCCCTCTCCGCCGGCGGCCCGATCGTTTATCCGACGCTCGGCACCATCGTGCTCGCGCCAATCTGCCCGCATACGCTGACCAACCGTCCGGTCGTGCTGCCGGATTCATTCGAAATCGAAATCCACGTGAAGGCGCCCGATCACGACACCACCTTTACCGTCGATGGGCAGGAATCGGCGCAACTCGGGCCTGCCGATGCGATCAAAATTCATCGCGGCCGCCACGTCGTGTCGTTGATTCGATCGAGACATACGTACTTCGAAATCTGGCGCGACAAGCTCCGCTGGGGTTAGCCGCGCGGGCGCTCAGATGCTGCTCGAATTGCGCATCCGAAATTTCGCGATTATCGAGGAAGCTCATCTCGAGTTCGGCCCCGGACTGAACGTGCTCTCGGGCGAGACCGGCGCCGGCAAAACAATCATCCTGAATGCGCTCGGCCTGCTGCTCGGCGCGCGCGCTGCGCCCGACATGGTTCGCTCAGGCGAGAAGGAAGCCGTCGTCGAGGGGCTCTTCGAACTCGAGGGCGAAACTGCTTTGCCCGAACTCGCGGAGCGACCGACCGATTCTGATAGCCGCGAATTGATCCTGCGGCGCACGGTCGCCGACGGTGGACGCTCGCGCGCGATGTTCGACGGCCAGCTTGCGACCGCGCAAAATCTTGCGAAGGCCGGCGCCGTGCTGGTGCAAATCTACGGCCAGCACGAACAGCAATCGCTGCTCCGCGCCGAGAGCCATCGCGAAATTCTCGATCGATTCATCGGACTCGAAACGCCGCTCGCGTCTTATCGCGAACTCTACGATCGCGCTCGCGAGATTCACTCGCGCCTCGATGATTTGAATCGCCGCGAACGCGAACGCGCCGGCCTGCTCGATCTCGCGCGCTTTCGTCTGAACGAACTCGAGCGCGCCGCACTCGTCGCCGGCGAAGATGAGGCCCTGACTCGCGAGCGCACCGTGCTCGCCAACGCCACGCGCCTCGCCGCCGCCGCCACCGAAGCGGAGCAATTGCTGTACGGCGCCGACGCCGCCGCAATCGACCGGGTCGCGAGCGCCGAGGCGCGGCTCACCGATGCGGCCCTGCTCGATCCAAAGCTTGCCGAAGTCACCGAGATGATCGCGTCGGCGCGCGCCAACCTCGAGGAGGCGGCGCGAGCTCTTGGCGCCTACGCGAGCAAGCTCGAAGCGGACCCTGCGCGGCTCGACGAAATCGAGAATCGGCTGCAGGAGCTGTCGCGCCTGAAGCGCAAATACGGCGGCTCGATCGCAACTGCCGTCGAAGCGCTCGAGCGCTCGCGCCTCGAAACTGCGGAACTGGAAAATATCGGCGAATCTAAAACCCAGGTCGAAACCGAATTGAAGCAAACGCTCGACCAGCTTGCGTCAGAGTCACGGAAGCTCTCCGCGATGCGCAAATCGGGCGCCACCGACCTCGGCCGCAAGATGGAAACCGAGCTGAAAACGCTCGGAATGCGCTCGCCCCGCTTCGAGCCGCGCCTCGCAACCGTGGCTCAAGATGAAGCCGGTTTCGTCCACCACGGCATCGCGATGGGACCGGCCGGGATCGACACGATTGAATTTCACCTGTCGCCCAATCTTGGACAGCCGGCGATGCCGTTGCTGCGAATCGCGTCGGGCGGCGAACTCTCGCGCGTGATGCTCGCGCTCAAGCGTCTCGAGGCGCAGCGCCGCGGTATCGCGACGATGATCTTCGACGAGGTGGACGCCGGTATCGGCGGCGCCGTCGCGCAGGTGGTGGGACGCAAACTGAAACAGCTATCGCGCTTTCATCAGATTCTCTGCGTGACGCATCTGCCGCAGATTGCCGCGTTCGCCGATCGGCACTTCGTGGTCGAAAAAGAAGAGCGCCGCGGCTCGACCAAAAGCCGCGTGACGATGCTGGCCGAACCTGAGCGCACCGGCGAAATCGCGCGGATGCTCGGTGGCGAGGCCTCCGACAAGTTTCGCCGCGCCGCCAAGGAACTGCTCGACCTCGCCCGCACCTGAGGCGAGCGCTAGACCGTCGGTCTCAGGCTTATGCCGTCTTTAGAATCGCCACGATCTGAGGTCGGTTGACAGCCCGGCGCGCATCCGATTAGCTGAAAAATCCGCATTCGGTGGGGCTGTAGCTCAGTTGGGAGAGCGCCTGAATGGCATTCAGGAGGTCGACGGTTCGATCCCGTTCAGCTCCACCAATCAAATCAAGGCTTTTTCGGTTTCGGACAGAATTGGACAGGCCTTGTCTGAAAACTGTCCGAATTTGTCAAGAAAGATGGAAGTATCGCAGCTTTGCGGCCATACTCTGGGCCATGGTCGGACGCCCTACGGAAAGCATGTACCGCGAACGATGGTTATCTTCGATACATGAAACGTGTGCGTTCATTCGCTATTGTAGAGGCCTCACGACTCGGATAAGACCAATCCGTTCGAGATGTTTGACCCTGTGGCGCGCTTGGTTTCGGTTGGATAGAGTCTGCGTGCGATTTCAAGTGAACTCATGATGTCAGATCCAAATCGTCCAGATTACTTCTTCTCGGTTGCGTTGGTCGGGGCCATGAACCCTGCGATTCATCACTACGCATGGTATCTGCACGAGAACATTCTGAAGAAAGAGGAAGCTGACATCGCCGCGCAGAGCGGAGCAGGGGTCTGTACCGCCCAATTATCGCAACTTCAATTTGGTGCGATTCTGATCTTCTGCGATCCCATCCGATGGCAGATCTCGACGTCCGAGATTCAGGCTGTGGGTCGCATCGTGAAGATTGCGGACGATACATTCTCGGTGCTCAGACACACGCCGGTGTCGGCGTTTGGCTTTAACTTCAATCACCATCGATCTACGAGATTGCCGAAGGTCAACAACACCTTAGCAAGGATGGTGCGTAGTCTGCCCTTGGGGCTCATCTCCGAGGACAGAGAAGAGTCTGCCGGAAAGCTGAATTATCAGCACTCGGTTGGCGGAGGGCGGGTGATCACAGTTCAAATAGAACCGTCAGTGAGGGGCCCCGACCAAGTCTACGTGGCAGTAAATGTCGAGTATCGCATGACGGCCGCGGCGGGGGAATTCAAGGCTTTCGAACTCAAACTAGAAGAGCGCTTCCCTGGAGATCGGAAATTTGCGGAACAGCAACTTGAGTTCATAGTGAAGGCTCTAAATAGCCTAGAGGCAAATTGAATGGCGACGCCTTGCTCTCTGCGAGAACCAACCGACCGGCAGGGCATCCTTCCGCCCCTCGTGCTCTCCTCAACGGCAACTCGAAGCGCGAATTCTGCCGGGCAAGTTGGAACGTCTGAGCAATTCCAGGCTGACGCGACGGGAGAGCCCTTAAGCGAATACGCCCGCAAAAAAAGCGTACCGTTGATGGGTCGAGCGTCTGCGGCGCGGGAAGTCATAAGAGCGATCGAGGTGAGCATTAAGAGTATTTCGGCTGGGCATTCCGGAGAATTGGGTGCTATTGGCCAGACGCTGGGTCGGCCTGTGACTTTGATTGGGCGTCCCGAGTTAGCGGAGTGGTACGAAAGGCTGGGCCGTTGGGTCGGACCTTTCGGCACCCGGACTGCTCAGGCTGAGCTTGTTCGCACATGGCTTGAGACCGGCGAAGAAGGTGCTGCCTGGCTGGTCGGTCAACTTCTTTGCGAGCAGCACGCTGATGCAATTTCGGGCTCATCAAGAGTGCTGCTTCAGATGCGAGGCGCAGCTGCACCGCATGTAGTTGCAGCACTCGCGATGAGCGCCCGTTCGGAAGCAGTGGTTCCAGCGGTGACGTTCCTGCGCATTGTAAGAGATCTGGATGCCGAGTCGGTAGGGCCGTGGTTGCCACAAATTTCGGAGATCTTGCACCGTCTGGTGGATCACTTCGATAAAGATGTGCGGCTGGCTGCCTTTCACACTTGCATAGATCTCCTGCCCGTCGAACAGGCTAAGCGAGTCCTGGCGCACAGGAGGGCAAAGGAGGCCGATCCCGAGCTAGCGGAGCTTCTTGAATCCTTCCTGCGTCAGTAAGGTTCATGACCTTGGATGTGGATGCGGGAGGCACAGACGCGCAACTCTTGGGATAACCGCGATCCCGCGAATCCGGCTCATCGAGAACAGGCCGAAAAAGATCTGTTACGAACTGGCGATAAGAAGGTCTCGTTCTTTCGAGTTTCCTCGTGCGACGATATCGAGCGCGTCGCGTATCTCTTCGCATTGTGCATCAAAGGAGGTCAAGACCGATTCGACTACATGCTGCTAGACGAGAGTCTTCACAGTGCGTTCCAATTCGTTCCAAAACAAGATGCTGAGCTACATCCGTATTTACGGCCTCGCCACGTAGAGCTGAACTTGGAGTACCGCAAGACTCTTGATGCATTCCTGGACCTAGCCCTTGGCAGTAACGCCACGCGCCGGTTTTATGAGCGTGAGGTCGTTTGCGCCTTCGAGGCTATGAGCGGATTGGAACGGAGGGAAATCCTGGACTTCCAAAAGCAGCCTGAAAGGTGGAGAAAGAGCCTGAGCCGTATTGCGCCAGCACCTTCCTGAATCGCGTTAAAGCACTTTAGCTAGTTACACGCGCTCCCTGGGACGATAGCTGGACGCCCCCGCAGTACGGATGTAACCCACGTGGGCGGCTGAGTCCACGCTTATAGCTCGCTTAATACACAAACGTTTTTCTCGCGAAAGGGCGCGCGCAAGCTTGTGATTCGAGCGGGTAATGCCTAATTTGCGATGAGCCGGTCGTTGAGCAATCCGATTTGGGGATGGCTGAGCCTCACGATCGCCGCGGTCTATTCCGTGATTTGGCCGGGATGGCGCGACGCGCATCCGGCGCCGCATCCGTTTGCGATCTGTTTCGTGCTGCGATGGTTTCACGCGATCACATGGATTTTGCTCGCAGCTTCATTCTTCATCCGATCGTCTATTGCGCCGTCGCGAACCACGCTCGCCAACGCGATCGCGCCCGCCGCGATGCTCTGTTACGTCGCGTTCATCGCCACCTTCGCATATTTCCGCACGACCCAGGTTGGTCGAGAGCAACCTCCTCGATTTCGGACGAGACGCTCATTGTGCCGAAGCCGGGGACAAGCCAATCCCTGCGGGGTGTCTGAATGCGCAATCCTGGCAGCTCGACGCCGCTGACGACGCGGTCGCGCGGCCTGACTAGCGAAGAAGCTCATCGGCGTCTTCTCGAGTCTGGCCCCAATGCCGTGACCGAGAAGAAACCACATCTAATTGTGGCGCTCATCGGTAAGTTCTGGGCTCCGGTTCCGTGGATGCTCGAAGTCACCGTCGTGCTCGAGCTTGCGCTTGGCAAGGTTCTTGAGGCGGCTGTCATTGCGGTGCTGCTGGTCTTCAATGCCTCACTGAGCCTGTTCCAGGAAACGCGCGCGCGCGGCGCGCTGGAGCTGCTGCAACAGCGGCTTGCCGTGCAGGCTAGGGTTCTGCGTGACGGCGTATGGGGTCTGATTCCAGCAGAGCAGATGGTCCCGGGTGATTTCGTTCACTTGCAAATGGGCGACCTTGTGCCAGCCGACGTCGGCATCCGCGACGGAGAGGTGTTGCTCGATCAATCGGCACTTACCGGTGAGTCGGTGCCGGTAGAAGCGGACCAGGGCAAGACTGCTTACGCCGGCTCGTTGGTTAAGCGTGGCGAGGCCAGCGGCGAGGTCACGGCGACTGGCCAGCGAACCTTTTTTGGAAGGACCGCCGAACTGGTTCGCTCAGCCAGGACGGTCAGCCACCTGCAAAGCATCATCTTCTCGATCGTGAAGTACTTGGTGGCGATGGACACGGCGCTGGCGGTCGCGGTCTTCTTGTACGCCGCGCTCGTCGGTATGCCTCTCGCCGATACGCTTCCATTCGTACTGATCCTGCTGGTGGCTTCGGTTCCGGTCGCGCTACCGGCCACGTTCACTTTGGCAACTGCGCTCGGCGCGGTGGAATTGGCCAAGCGCGGTGTTCTCGTGACGCGTCTGTCGGCGATCGAGGAAGCGGCGGCGATGGACATGTTGTGCAGCGATAAAACCGGAACGATCACCCAAAATCAGCTATCGCTGGTGGCGTTGCATTCATACGCGCCGTTCAGCGAACACGACCTGTTGCGGTTCGCCGCATATGCCAGCGACGAAGCGGGCCAGGACCCGATCGATCTCGCCGTTCTCGCTCGCGCCAAAGCTGAAGGCACGCTCTCGGCGCCGACTCATCGGCTCAAGTTCATTCCGTTTGAGCCAGCAAGCAAGCTTGCCGAAGCCATCGTTGGCCAGGACGGAAAAGAATTGCGCGCCCTAAAGGGTGCGCCTCAAGCGGTTGCCGCGCGGGTCGGACACACTACCGACATAGATGCCGACGTTGAGCGACTTTCAGCGGGAGGTTACCGCGTGCTCGCAGTTGCGGGTGGCGCCGACGGCAGCTTGCGCTTGATCGGACTCCTGGCGCTTCAGGATCCGCCGCGCGGGGATTCCAGGTCGTTGGTGGCAAGCCTGAACAAGTTGGGTGTTCGCGTCGTGATGGTAACCGGAGACGGGCTCGCGACAGCTCGTGCAGTAGCTGCGCAGGTCGGGATCTCGGGCCGTGCCTGTTCGTCGCAGGATTTGCGCGAGAACATCGATAAGGCGCTCGATTGCGCAGTCTTCGCCGGTGTCTTTCCCGAAGACAAGTTTCAGCTCGTGCGCGCCCTGCAGCAGGCGGGACATGTTGTCGGCATGACTGGAGACGGAGTCAACGACGCCCCGGCGCTCAAGCAGGCTGAAGTTGGGATCGCGGTCGCCACCGCCACCGACGTGGCGAAAGCCTCGGCCAGCTTGGTGCTCACCAATCCCGGTCTCACTGACACCCTGGCCGCGGTCGAAAGCAGCCGGCGCATCTATCAGCGCATGCTGACCTACACGCTCAACAAGATCATCAAGACCGTCGAGATTGGGCTCTTCCTCAGCGTCGGCGTGATTGTTACGCGCACCTTCATCATTACGCCGCTACTGATCGTAATGCTGCTGTTCACGAATGACTTCGTAACCATGTCGATTGCGACCGATCACGTATCCGCGTCCCCGATGCCGGATCGTTGGCACATCCGCCGTCTGATGCTGGCTGGAATGAGTCTCGGCAGTCTCATCCTGCTGCTGTCGTTTGGCTTGTTTTTCTGGGGGCGGGACCTTCTTCACCTGTCGCTTCTTCAACTGCAGACACTGGTCTTTGTCACACTCGTGTTCACAGGTCAGGGGATGGTCTATCTGGTGCGCGAGCGCCACCACTTCTGGAATTCTGCTCCAAGCCGATGGATGATTCTCAGCTCGATTATAGACGTGGGAGTGGTGTGTCTGATGTCGATGCGGGGCATTTTGATGGCGCCTCTGCCGGGTGCGGTGATCGCATCGGTGATTCTCGCGTGCGCGCTGTACCTGATCGCTCTGGACTTCCTGAAGGTCCCAATTTTGGCGCGCCTGATGTACACGTCGTGAGGTTTGTCAGAAGCGCAAGTGCTTCCGGCCAGAGTCCCTATCACTCAAAATAGCCAGATGGAACTAATGATGAACAAGGTGCTGTTGGTTCTCGTCCTGATAGCAATTGCTCCTATCTCTTCAGCCTGGTCCGCAGGTCCCGACTTCATCGTCTGCAAAAGCACCTATGCCTTGTGCACTACGGCGGAGTGCTCCCCGATAGCTGACAAGCCGGGATTCGTGTCATGTAACTGCAATGTTACGACCGGCTACTCTGCCGGACTGCGAGCCTGCGAAGAGAAAAACGCCAGCGAGGGCCGGTCGCTCAAATCGCGCTACCATCCAATCAATAGCTACGCGCGTTGCTCTAACGATCGCCCCTGGGGATGGTGCCTGGACAGCCCCTGCGTGGTGGATAACAGCGACCCTTCAAAGGCCGCCTGTGCGTGTTCGGTGGTTAAGAATCAAGGAGATTACGTGATCGTCAACGATACCGGCTCCTACAATGAGTCCTCATGCACTACCGGACTCTATTCATCAGCGACCGTCGTGCAGCTAGATCAGGTCACCGATTTTCTGAAGACTCACGACACCCCGCTGCATCCAGTTCCTATGAAGATTTACACGGGCAAGTAGATGCTCGCATGCTCGGGCAGGCTTTCGATGCCGACGTGAACTGGTCCTTGGACCAATCCGCTCTGGGGACGGCTGAGTCACGCGATCGCTGTCATCTATTCCGTGATTTGGCCGGGATGGCGCGATGCGCATCCGTCGCCGCATCCGTTCGCGATCTATTTCGTGCTGCGATGGTTTCACGCGATCACCTGGATCGTGCTCGCAGCTTCGTTCTTCATCCGCTCGTCGATTGCGCCGTCGCGAATCACGCTCGCCAACGCGATCGCGCTCGCCGCGATGCTCTCTTACGTCGCGTTCATCGCCACCTTCGCGTACATCCGCACGACCCATTCGTAACCGCCAACATTGACGGAGAGGCCAATTTGTCCGCATTCACGCTCGACAGGGTGCGATTCGGTTTCATCTATGACCCGTTGTGAAACATTAATGCAACATATAAAGTATCTGAATGCGAGCTCAACATTCACCACTTAAGCCCCGAGTCGCAAGCCGACCAATGGAGAGCGCAGTAGCACGGATTCTAGACGACCTCGAGCAGCGCGGGGGACTCAAGGGCTCCGATGTCGCGAACATCGTCAATGCGTCGCGGCCGACCGTGTCGCGATGGAAGAGCGGCAAAGCCTCGCCGCCGCTCGCAACTCAGACCATCATCGCCGACCTGCGCTATGTCGTCGATCGACTGTCTGACTTCTATACGCCATCCGAGACGCGACTATGGCTTCATGCGAAACATCAACTGCTGAACAACGAACGTGCGATCGATCTGATCATTGCGGACCGCACGCAGGAAGTTCTCGCCGTTATCGAACGCCTCGATGCCGGTGCTTACCTATGACCATCCAGGCTTGACCTGCCATGCCGGGAGCACGGAAGCCGCGCGATCCCGCACTGCTCGACGCACTCGATGCCCTCGATAGAGTTCATTATGCCGGCGAAGCTTGGCGGGTTGTGCGCGACGGCCGGGATCCTCTGCAGGGAAATGCTTCCGGCGGACGCTGGGATCCCACGTTGTTTGACGTACTCTACACCTCCCTGGATCCGGATGGAGCCGTTGCAGAAGTTCACTTTCACCTGTCACGTCAGCCGGTCTTTCCGTCGAGGATCAGCTACCGACTGCATCGCATCAAAGTCAGGACCGCGAAGACTCTCAGCCTTCCGGATTTAGACGCGATGGTTCCGCTTGGCGTCGATCCGGCCCGATACCGCGCGATCCTCTACGAGCCCACTCAGGCAATCGGCGACGCCGCTTACTTCCTCGGTTTCGACAGTATCATCGCCCCGAATGCTCGCTGGTCATGCGACAACTTGATCGTATTCACCGATCAGCTCGCGCCCGCCGAGCTGGAAGTCATCGAGTCGACGGAAGTCAATTGGACCAAATGGCGGAAGAAGCTGAACTGATCGTATTCGCCGACGTGTGATTTTGCGCGGCGATCGACGCTTTGACTTTTGCGCTGCGATGACGCATGGCTTGTCGGGTATGCTCCATCAGCAGCGGAGGTAAGAACGATGATCGACCACGTCGGTTTTAAGGTTTCTGACTTCCAGAAGAGCAAGAAGTTCTATGAAGCCGCGCTGAAGTGCCTCGGTTACGGCGTCGTCTTCGGCGACGACGCGCAAAAGTTCGCCGGCTTCGGCGGCAAGGACGGTCCGGATTTCTGGATCACCCAGGGAACGGCCGGGGCGCCGGCGCATGTCGCGCTGCGAGCCTCCGATCGCGCGACCGTCGGACGATTTCACGCCGACGCCCTCGCCGCCGGCGGGCGCGACAACGGCAAGCCGGGCCCGCGTCCCGAATACACGCCGACCTATTACGGCGCGTTCGTGCTCGATCCCGACGGCAACAACGTCGAGGTGGTCTGCCACGCGAGCGCGTAACGCGAACCGGCGAAACCCGAATTTGATCGACCGACTGCGCCGCGTGTTCCCTGCATGAAAATACTGGTGATGGGCGCCGGCGCGGTCGGCTCGTACTTCGGCGCGCGCCTGCAAGCCGCGGGCGAAGACGTGGTGCTATGCGCGCGGGGCCAGCATCTCGAGGCGATTCGCGAGCGAGGCCTCGACATCGCGAGTCCTCGCGGCGATCTTAAAATTCCCGTCACCGCGACCGCCAAGCCCGCGGAGTGCGCGCCGTACGATCTGATTATTTTCAGCGTGAAGGGTTATGACACTGACGCAGCGGCTGAATTGATCCAGGGATGCATCAAGCCGGGCGGCGCGATTCTCACGATCCAGAACGGCGTCGAAAATGAAGCGCGCCTCGCCGCGATTTTCGGCGCCGACGCCGTGATGGGTGGTAACGCGCGCGTCGGCGTCGAGATGGTTGCGCCCGGCAAAATCGTTCACTTCAGCACGGGCCATATCGATTTCGGCGAACTCGACGGCCGCGAGAGCGATCGCGCGCTTAAAATCGCCGACGCGTTTCGGCGCGCCGGCATCCTCGGCCAGCTATCTGCCGATCTCAAGACGCTGCGCTGGGACAAGTTGATTTGGAACGGCTCGCTGAATACAATCGCGACGCTGACGCGGCGGCGGGTCTGCGAACTGCTCGACGATCCTGAAAGTATGCGGCTGCTGCGCACGCTGATGACGGAAATCGCCGCCGTCGGACGCGCCGAGGGCGCAAAGCTCGGCGATGATCGCGTCGAGGCTTACATCGCGCATTCGCAGAAAAATCTGCGCGCGCTCAAAACCTCGACCCAGCAGGACCTCGAGCACGGCAAGCCGCTCGAATACGACGAGCTGAGCGGCGCCGTAGTGCGAGCGGCGCGCCGGCATCGAATCGATGTGCCGGCCAACGAGACTATTTACGCCCTGCTGCGATTGCTCGACGGCGCGTCGCGCTCGATTTCCTAGCCGACTCTAACGCTTCTCGAACTGCTTGGCGCCGAACAGGATGTCCCAGCTTTTCTTGTCCTGCTGCGGCTGCTGCGCCGCCGCGCGCATCTTCTCGACTTCCGCGCCCATCACGGCAAAGCCGCGCTGCGTCGCCGGTCGCGCGCGAAGTTCGTCGTACCATTTCTTCAGATTGGGAAAGTCCTCGAGTTCCTGCCCCTGCATGCTGTGCGGCACCAGCCACGGATAGATCGCGATATCCGCGATCGAGTAGTCGCCCGCAATATATTTCGCCTCGCCGAGTCGTTTATCGATCACTCCATAGATGCGTTTGGCTTCGTTAGTGTAACGATTGATCGCGTATTCGATTTTTTCTGGCGCGTAACGGCGAAAATGATGCGCCTGGCCGAGCATCGGACCGACGCTCGCCATCTGGAACATCAGCCACTGCAACACTTCATACTTGCCGCGCGGGTCAGTCGGCATCAGTTGGCCGGTTTTTTCCGCGAGATAGATCAGGATCGCGCCGGATTCGAAAATCGAAATCGGCTTGCCATCGGGGCCATCGGAATCGGTGAGCGCGGGCATCCGGTTGTTCGGACTGATTTTCAAAAATTCGGGCTTGAACTGATCACCGGCGCCGATATTGACCGGAATCACGTTGTACTTGAGCCCGACTTCCTCGAGCATCCAGGTCACTTTGTAGCCGTTCGGCGTGGGCCAGAAATATACGTCGATCATGCGCTGCTCCTTGCTGGACTCGACAGTTTTCGCGCACGGCCTGTGCGGGATGCGCCGTTGCAGATTGCAACTTTGATCACTTGCGCACCCGACGCAAGGCAAACTCGATCGAGCGGCAAGGGCCCGTTAAGTCGGCATCGTATCGGCGTCACCTTTGCGCACGCCCATCAGGTACGCCTCGATAAAATCATCGATCGCGCCGTCCAGCACCGCATCCGTGTTGCCGATCTCGACGCCGGTGCGATGGTCCTTCACCATCCGATACGGCTGCAGCACGTACGATCGAATCTGGCTGCCCCACGCGATGTCTTTCTTGTCCTTGCTGAACTTCTCGAGTTCTTCCTTTTTCTTGCGCTGCTCAAGCTCGAACAAACGTGCGCGCAAAATCTTCATCGCCATCGCGCGATTCTTATGCTGCGAGCGCTCGTTCTGGCACGTCACCACGATGCCGCTCGGGAGGTGCGTGAAGCGCACCGCCGAGTCAGTCTTGTTAACGTGTTGTCCACCCGCCCCCGACGCGCGAAACGTATCGATCCGCAAATCAGCCGGATTGATGATGATTTCGATCGTGTCGTCCACCGCTGGAAAAACGAACACCGACGCAAACGACGTATGCCGCCGCGCGTTGGCGTCGAAGGGCGAGATTCGCACCAGCCGATGAATCCCGGCCTCGGCCTTGAGATAGCCGTACGCGAAATCTCCTTCCACCGTCACAGTCGCACTCTTGATTCCCGCGCCGTCGCCGGGTTGCAGGTCCGCGATTTCGGTGCTGAAGCCGCGGCGCTCGGCCCATCGCAGGTAGAGCCGCAGCAGCATCTCGGCCCAATCCTGCGCCTCCATGCCGCCGGCGCCGGGATGGATCGATACGATCGCGCCGAGCCGATCGTGCTCGCCGCTCAGCATCAGGCGTAGTTCCTGACGCTCGAGCTCGATGCGCGACGCGTCGAGCGCCGACGCGGTTTCGCGCGCGGCTTCGGAGTCGTCGGCGCCCTCTTCCTCCGCCATCTGGAGAAACACCCGCGCCTCGTCGAGCTTGTCGCGCAGCATCTTGTAGCCCGTGAGCTGCGCGCGCAGTTGTTCCTGCTCTTTCAGCGACGCCTGCGCTTTTTCGCGGTCGTCCCAGAAATCCTGTTTGGCGGATTGTTCGACGAGCTGGGTCTGGCGGGTGGTCAGTGCGGGGACGTCAAAGACGCCTCCCGAGCTTATCGGCGCGATCATCGAACTCGGCAAGCTGCTGCTTCATGTCGCTGAGCATTGGAAATTTCACCTCACCTCGCGCCGGGATTAATCGGCGCCTGAGGATTCATTGTGACACAAGCGCGCGCTCCGATTAATGGGGCCTGGCTCCGCTCCTTTTTACTTCGGGATTGGCTTTTGCAAAATGACGAGCACGTTTTTCCCTCGTTGCGGCACGCGTTGTCTTCCAACAAGCCCCTGCAACCGCACCTTTCCGGCGCTTATCCAATCACGAATCCAGTCTTTGAGGTCACTTTCCCAGACCATCGGTACCGATGTTGTTATTTGCCAAAGAATGTCGTGCGGAACGCGGCCTTTCTCAGCCAGCTCAGCTTCGACTTTTGCCAGTCCGATCTCGATAAATCGTTGCCGCAACGAATCGTAATAATCCGAATCGTTCATAACACCGGCGGAAAACAGTTCCCTATTTGCACTGCGATCGATTCGCCTGCGCTGACGCGCCGCAGCTCGAGCTGATTCCATTGCCTGCATGGCCATCTTTTCCGATTCCTTGAAGACTGCCATACCCTCCGGGTGGCGCGTTGCGCAGATCAAATGGAAATGGGTTCGATTGATCTCGGGATGCAATACAATAGCGCTACTAACAAAATCGAAACCGCCAACGCGCTTTACGTTCTCGGAATAGAGTCTGACCGCCTCCTCATCGCGATCCACGCCGGTCAAACCTTCCAACCCCTTCCGGTAGGTTTCTGAACCAAACAGCGCTGTGAAGCTGTCCTGTGTATCTTTTTGAGGAGAATCCAAAAAACGGCGTATGTGACCGGTCATGAAGTTAATCAAAACTTCAACTGGATGAAGCTTCAAGATCGGTTCGATCGTGTTCATTGCGAAGCCCGTCCAGCCTGTCGGATCGATAAATACAAACGGAAAGGATCCTGACCCGCCATCCCTCACGAAGCTGAGAATCTCCCCGACGGCTCCCTCGAGTTCTCCGTTCAGCGTTTTGACGTCGATATCCGAAATGCTTGCGGTAAATTTCTGGAGTTGTTCGTACGCTCCTGGATCTCTTTCGAGGAAGAAGCAACGCAATCGTAACACGTGTCCGCGCTTCAGTTGCGTTGCTCGAGCCTTTCTCAATTCTTCCAAAGCGATTGAGAAGGAGCTATCGCTTAGCTTGCTCGATTGCACATTCCAAGGGCCGGCGAAACAGTCTATGTAGGTTATGCAAGCCCACTTAGACCCAACCTTGTGAGCAAAGCGCTCAAGGTACTTTCGAAGAATGAGATGCTTTACAAGGGTTTGTTCCCGACCAATGTATAGATCTTCCTCGCTCAAATTCCCCACCTTTGAATCGCAATGGTTTTTATCGTTCTAGGTGACAGGAAGTTATCTAATTTGGGTTCTTCCACTTGTGCGTCGTGGGAAACTCCCCATAAGTCTTTCCACGCAGCCGGCGTCCAGTCTCATGCTTTCGCACGCCGCCCCATTGCTTGAAAAAGAATGGAACACCGAACTGTCGACATTGACCTAAAAGAGATAGAACCCACTTCTCTTCCATAGGCCTTGCCTTCGGTCCGCTCTCGCCACCGACAATCACCCAGTCGATTCCGCTAAGGTCGAGCGTGCCGAGATCTTCCAGCAGAGGCTCTACCGAAAGAAATCTGACGCAAGCAGGAGTCTCCAATAGAGCCTTAATCCGAGGCAAGCCGTATTTTCGATCTTCAACGCTCACTCCGAACCAAACATTTGGTAACTCTCCCAACCAAGCGAGTGGCCCTGAAATGAGCTCCTTCATTCTCGTGTGGCGCTTCGTAAGAACTTGGTAGACATGCCAATTCGCCTCTTCCATGACGCGGCCGACATCCCCTATGTAGCTAATCGGCACGCCTTCTTGGAAGAGATCACTCATCGAGTTTACAAATATCATACGCGGAGTTAGCCACCTCAAAGGCTCGCGCAACTTTTCTGGTACAAGTCGCAGATCAAAGCCCTGTTCGAAGGGATGTCCCCTCACCCCGCGGAACCGCTGGGCAAATCGCTCGGCGTAGCAGTTCTTGCATCCTGGACTTACTTTCACGCACCCTCTAATCGGATTCCAGGTAGCATCCGTCCATTCGATGGTACTCTTGACGCTCATTGTCAAACCCTCGAGCGAAACTTAGGCGAAACTGGTCTGAAGTTCAACCGCCATTTCGCGAGCAGGCGGCTGCTGACGTTGATGCACCTGCACGCACATGACAATTTTCGCCGCAATAATGAGAGGTCACATTCCGTCGCGAGGCCCCGATTAATGGGGTGTCCGCCCGCCCGCCGGTGCGCCTGTATATCTGGGCGGCGCGAAATGCCGAGTGGCTCCCCGGGCCGGATTCGAACCAGCGACACTCGAATACAGATCACAGATTAGATCGTGATGAATGCTTCCAGTTTGGCGCGCACGAGTTGCGCGATTGCCTGCGGGACCTTCGCACCGGCATATCGGATTGGTCGCGCCATCGTATCGATGCTGCAGATGTGACTGGTAAGGATCTCACCCGAAATCGGTAACCCGGGTGGTAGAACGACGCTGGTGGGAAATGGCCGAACACGAGACGTGATCGGGCAAACAAACGCCAATCCCGTGTTTTCGGCGAACAATGCTGACGAGACGACCAGCGCGGGCCGCCTGCCGGCCTGCTCCCTGCCTCGAGTCGGATCGAAATCGGTCCAAACCAGATCGCCGGCGCCCGGCACGTAGTTTCGCGCCATTACTCCTCGACGACCTCGCGCCCGCGATCGGCCCCCCACTCGAATGCAGAGGAATAAGCCGCCCGCCACTGCTTAGGACTCTTCCCCCTGAAAAGCCCTTCCAATGTGAAAGACGGCGCAGCGCGACGGACAACGATATTGCCGTCCTGGGTCTCAACCTCGACGCGTTCACCGCCGCTGAGCCCGGCGCTCCTTGCGACCTCTGCGGGAAGCCTGACTGCGAGGCTCTTGCCCCATTTTCCAACTGTTGCACGTGACATACGGCGCTTTCCACACCCCTGAGATATTCTCAGGATATCATCGCGGGCGAGCCTTTTCAAACGAGCGAATACCGGGATGTGGCGGATGGCCAAGCGCAGGCCGTCAAAAAAGACGCCACCCGATCTCGTCGGGGCAATTTAATGGGCGGTCCGGCGAGCCGCAGATGCTGGCTATCTGGGATCGAATGCCGCAGCCAGATCGCGATTTCCTCCTTGGGCCGCCCGTTCTTGTTCGAGCCTGGCCAGGCGCGCTTCGAGACGTGCGATCTTCTCAACCTGCCGGCGCAGTTGTTCTATCTGCGCTGCTTGCTCCTTGTTCTTCCTGGTTTCTTTCTGTAGTTCGTTCAGCAGCATCGAGGTAAGCATCGAGTAGCGCACCGACTGGACCTTGCCATCGTCATCGTGGACCACCAGTTCCGGATAGACACGATAGACTTCCTCGGCCACCAGCCCATACTGCTTGATAGCTTGCGGATCGTCCTTGTAGCGGAATGTCACTGGATGCAGCTTCATCAGACCTTCGGTCGAGTCTCCCTTATCGTTAATGTCGCGCTTGTAGCGAGCAGACGAGATCACTACTCCGAGCTTGCCGCTGCCATTAACTACAACATCGCTGCCTGTTACCGCCGTGCCCGCGATGCCCGCAATAAAAGTCTGCGTCTGCGTGCCCTGTAATCCGATTCGTATAGTCCCGGTGTCAGTCGAAAGACCCAAGCTCGCGATGTGGATGTTGTTCTTACCGGTGGTCAGGTTGAAGCCCGCCTGGAACCCGAGCGCGGCATTGGTTTGGCCGGTAGTGTTGTTAAACAGCGCCTGCAGTCCCACAGCCGTGTTGAAGCTGCCGGTTGTGTTCTTAAGCAGAGCTTGCGCTCCGTCGGCCGTGTTCTGCACGGCGGTGGTGTTGCTAAAGAGAGCCTTCGCGCCGGTGGCCGTGTTGTTGTTGCCCGAGGTGTTATTGAACAGCGCCGACGACCCGCCCGCGGTGTTGCTGACGCCGATCGTGTTCGATGTCAGCGCCGAGTCTCCGCTGGCGGTGTTGAGGTTACCGGTAGTGTTGCTTCGGAGCGCGCTCGCGCCGTCAGCGGCATTGTTGCCGCCCGTGGTGTTGTTAAACAGCGCAAACGCGCCGGTCGCAGTGTTGCTGACTCCCGTCGTGTTTAATATCAGCGCCGAGGCTCCGTCAGCGGTATTGAAGATACCGGTAGTATTGAATCTCAGCGCCTGGGATCCGGTCCCGGTGTTGCTCGCACCCGAGGTGTTGAACTGCAAGGCGTCCAGCCCGGTCGCGGTATTGTCGGAACCGGTCGTGTTAGTTCGAAGGCTGTTGAGCCCGGTGGCAGAATTGCCGCCTCCAGTGGTGTTGGCCGCCAGCGCGCGGCGGCCGATGGCGGTGTTGGCGCCGCCGGAGGTGTTGGAGCTAAGCGCGGATTCGCCCGTAGCCGTGTTGTTGTTGCCGCCAACATTTCCCTTGAGGGCGCTCGCTCCACAGGCGGTATTGCCACCGCCGGTGGTATCGGCATTGAGGGCGTTGAATCCGAGCGCAGTGTTGTTGGTGCCCGTGGTGACGCTCGCCAAGGCGCCGCTTCCCAATTTGGTGTTGCTCTGGGCCAGCACGACAGCGGGGCTTGAGATCGCCGCCGCCAACACGACGATGAGGGTAGCAACGAAACGCAAACTTGAGTTCTTCATCACGTTCTCTCCTCCAGAGCGCTCCAGTAGCGGCTGCTCCCCGAGCGCGATCGCCGATACCTCGCCGCCCTCGGGTAGATGCTAGGCTGTCCCTAGGATGTGGTATGCCCCAAGCGAGGGGGTTAGAGCAAGGGAGCAGCCGGAAGCTGAAACTCGCCGAGGCCGTCGCCGACGACGCACCTGCGTGGGCATAACGCCGAGGTAGAAAATCAGGATTGCGCTGCCGCTGATCTGGCGACCTGCTGACGCGCTACTTCCGCTCGAATGCGGCCGCCAGATCGCGATCTTCGTTCTTCGACAGCGTCGCGCGCTCGCAAGAGCTAAGCGCCACCCGGTTATCGGCCGGCCTTCGGTCCGCCATTTCGAAATTAGGTGGTGCGCCCGGCTCTGCGCCTCACGACGAAGGGGCCAGGGAAGTTGATCGAGTCTGACCTCACGGTGTCGGTAAGGGTCTAATTTCTCGATACGGCGGCCTCGTTGTCGGCGAAATTCCATTCCGAAATATTATTGGACTAGAATGCGGAAAACTGAAGCTAAGCGAATCACGCGTTCTTCGACGCTACCACATCCTTGTTTCACCACCGAGTCCACTTTGACGCCAAATCCGCCGAAGGGGTTCTTGCACGGGAAGCGAGTGCTAATCTCAAGTTTGAGACCGAGCCCGCCGAGCTGCGCGAGATAGGAGTTAGCCACATGAAAAAGCTTTTTGCTGTGCTGCTGCTAGGAGTCGGCGCACTTCTCCACGCCCCTTCGCACGCAGCCGAAATACGATCTCAGCGGGAGTCGAGTCCGTACGCTTCCAGTGCTTCTGGAAGCCAGCGATACTCAATCCCACCGTCGAAGCAAACTCTGGAAATTCCGACCATCGAAGTTCCGGCTGCTCTCGAACTTCCGCCTGTCGTAGTCGGTTGCTGGCACGGAGAAGATGTCTTGGATGACGTGACGGTGGTGCTCGGAGACCACGGAGCTGATTCCTATACCTCCACCATCTACACCCTATGCTATCGCAAACGCGGCGACGGCCCCTATGAACTCTCCCTCGCTACCGCCACCGCCGGTTCCACCAACCCGTGGGCGGGGCTCGGAGGCTTCTTGCTGGCCTCCCGAATCGCGGCGGTAGAGGCGCAGTTTTCGGACGAAAAACTGGAACTTGTGCCCGAAGACGAGCCGACTCGGTTTCGATTGCACATTAGTTTTCGCATGACCACTCACCTGTCTCTGTTCGGGATGTACGTTGGTCAGAGCAGTTACAATTGTGATGAATTGATGTACTGCCAAGTCCGCTCCCCCTCCTCCGTCTACTGCCAAAGCGCAGGCACCACCGAACGCGATGACGGAACTTGGAAGGTGCTGGGCCACGGTCATGTCGAATTGACTCGGCTGGCCAACCAAGCTTCATGAGAAACGGTGGGGCGTCGAGCAAACCGGTTAACCTCCCCTGTCCCACAGTCGGCTTGACGCCAAGCCTTCTAATACTGGATATCAGCCGACAGATCAGAGTGCCGCGCATCCTGCCCCGTTGGCCCATCCATGAGATTGAGAAGGCGGCGTGCAGCGGGCGTCTTGTCTTGGGGGACCCCACCAAAGTCCCCACAGTTGGCAAGTGACAGTAAGCCCGTTCTGAACTGAGGGGCCAAATGATCTTCGCCAATGCTAGAGTTTTAGTGGCTCCCCGGGCCGGATTCGAACCAGCGACATGACGGTTAACAGCCGTCCGCTCTACCGACTGAGCTACCGGGGAGCAATCCGATGCGGATTCGGAACTATTCTTGGTATCTGCGTAGCGGATTCAAATCAAGGGTTCGCGACCGCCAACTGCGAATGCCGATACATTATGCGCTGAGCCTCGACTGACACTCAATCGGGCGCTTTGGTCCCGCGCAGCGCCTTGTCCTGCACCTCGGCCATCGCCTTGACCGTCTCGACGATATACCTCGCGGGCAGAACTCCCGCGAGGCCCGAGAAAACCGGGTCGCTGGTGAGCGAACTGTTCGCCTCAAGGATGCCCCACAGCGCAAAGCGCAACCCGGCGCTGACGAAGACCGGCGCACCGCTCGAGAATCCAGGCGTGCCGCCGCCGTCGAGCAACGACAGTTGCTGCAGGCCGGCGCCAACCACTTCGGTTTCGGCCGGCACGGGCACCGAGACATGGCCGAAGCGTGCGAGCGCTTCGAATCGCGGACGCGAGGCGCCGACGGTCGCGGCCGTCAGGTAGTAAATCTGCGCGCCGGTTTCGGGACGCGTCAGCGGGTCGTCGTTGCCAAGCAGTGAGCTCAGCGGTATCGGAGCAATCGCGGCGCCCTCGGAGGTAAACGGCACCGCGGCGACGTCGGCCTTTTCATTCAGCGGATCGAGCACCCATTTGGCCTCTGGCGGGAGCGGTTCTTCGCGCATCGCGGCGGTTTTCGAATCTTCGAGGGTGAGGAACAGCCCGCTGCGTTCGTTGCCTTGTTGATCGAGCAGATTGTGGCGAGCGGTCACGAGATAGACGAAGGACCGGCCCGGAAACGCCTCGCTCGGCACGGCGACAAAGAAGGCGGTGCCGACCTGCACGACGCGGCCGTTGCCATGGCTCACGATACCGGCGACGTTGCGCAAGGTTTGAGTCGGTACTGTATCGGCGACGGATTTAGCCGGCGCTGAAAGCGCGGCGGCGATCGCCAGCGCGAGAGTCGAGGCTACGGCATTTCTCATTCGTGGGGATTCACTCACAGGCTTAAATTTTTTGGGGACGATTCCGACGTGACAGGATAGCAGTTGGAGGGGAGTTGCGGCCAATCAGAATTCAGCAATAGAAACGGCGCGGCAAAAGATTGAATCTTCGACCGCGCCGCGGATTAAGGCTCAAGTTATGCTGCTAGATGACGGCGCATATTACTATCGATTGCGGCCTCCGCCGCCCGCTCCACCGCCGCCACGACGGCGATCGTCTCCGCCACCGCCGCCGCCGCCACGCGGACCGCCGGTGCTGGCGCGCGCTTCATCGATCTTGATCCGGCGTCCTTTCAGATCGGTGTCGTTCAGCGTCTGGATCGCGTTCGCCGCCTCGCTCGCCTCCGCCATCTCGACGAAACCAAAGCCGCGCGATTGTCCGGAAAATTTGTCCGTCACGACCACCGCGCTCTCGACCTTCCCCGCCTGCGCAAACAGTTCAGCCAAGTCCTCCTGGGTAACCGCGTAGGCGAGATTCCCTACATACAACTTCGTAGGCATACAAGCCCTCCTTCTGAATTTGCCGGATAGCTCCTAAACAGACGACCCTGCGGGGGAACCTCGGGATCAGTGAGAAAGGCGGCGTCCGAGCGTTATCGATGATTTCAAACATATGCGCGCGACTGGTTAGTGTAAAGGACGGATGCGGCGGCGGCGCGACGCGCCGAAAACGAGCGGTGCAGATTCATCGAGCGGAGTTGTTCCGTGTCATCCCGAGCGAGCCTTGCGACGAGGGATCCCGGAGCCGGGATTTCTCGCTGCGCTCGAAATGACACGGAAAGAGTGTGGCGATCTAATGACGCGTTGCGGCCGCGTCGGCAATCGGGGCGTCGAGCAGTGGCGCGAGGAAGTCGCGGATGTAGCGATTCACCAGTTCTGGCTTTTCCTGCTGCACCCAATGGCCCGAGTCGGGGATGTACTTGATCTCGAAGGGGCCGGTGAAAAGATCCTCCATGTTGTAGGTGAGTTCCACCCCGAGTGCGAAATCCTGCTCGCCCCAGATGAGCATCGTGGGCGCGTCGATCTTGCGATTGAGCCAGTCGTTCTGCCCGGGCTTCGCCATCAGGCCGGAGCGAAAATTCGCGCGGTAGTAATTGATCGCGGCGGTGATCGAATAAGGATTGCGGAACGCGGCGCGGAAGAATTGCAAATCGTCGTCGGTGAAAACGTTTTTCTGCACGGCGCCATCGCGAAGCGCGCGCGTGAGCAGTTCGTAATCGTGGCGGCGGAACATCACGCCGACGGGCGCGTCGGTCTCGCCGTAACCGCGCATCTCGGGCGCGACACAGTCGAAGCTATCGGAGAGCGCGCGGATCTGATGCCGATACGAGTACCAGCACTCGGGGAATCCGTGCAGCATCACGACGAGCGGACCGGCGCCCGCGCGCGCGAGCCGCATCGTGAGGCCGCTCTTGAGCGTCAATTTTTCGAAGCGCCAGGGCTCGGCCATCGTCGATGCCGCTTCAGCCTACTTGTAGCGCGGCAGCAATTCCTTGCCGAAGGTTTCGATCTGCTTCCTGTTCTCGGCGAGCGGCAGCAAGCCCTGGTCGCCCTGCCATACGAACCATTCCGGATGGATATTCTCGACCATCGCGTCGAATTGGCGGCGCACCTGATCGACGGTGCCGGTATAGGCGAAGTCGGCGCGCTCCATCCGCGCGACGGTGCATTCGGACTGCGGGAGGATTCCGTTCGCGACCGGAAACTTCGCTTCGTCCTCGGGCTCGCGCCAGGCTTCGAAGAATCCAAAATGATAGAAGAATTTTTGAAAGGCGGTGCCGCAGATTCCCTGCTGCGCGAGCGCGCGCGCCTGGTCGCGATTCTCCGCAAAGTACATCGCGTGCAGCACGCCGATTCCCTGCCCGAGATCGAGCCTGCGGCCCGCCTTGCGCGCTTCCTCGCGAAACGCCTCGGCGAGCTTGCGGACTGCGGCCGGTTGCGAGATCAGAATCGTCGGCGTGATGTTTTCGCGCGCGCACCATCGCACGGTCTCCTCGCTGATCGAAAAAGCCTGGAACAGCGGCGGATGCGGTTTCTGGTACGGCTTCGGCACCACGCTGATTTTCTGGATGCGGCCGAGCTCGTCCACTTCGCCCGGGAAGCCGTACTCGCGAGTCCATTCGTGCGCGAGCCACGGCGTGCCCTCCTGCGGATACGGATACTCGTAGTACTTGCCCTTGAAACGGAACGGCTCGTCGGCCCATGCGAGTTTGAGAAAGCGGAAGACTTCTTCGAAGGCTTCGCGATTGATCCGATCGGTCTCGCTCTTGTCGCTGGTGGTGGCGCCGACGTGAATCTTCTGCGCCATCTGGTTGAGCCATCGCGATTGATAGCCGCGCGCGAAGCCGACGAAGGTGCGGCCCTTGGTCAATTGATCGAGCCACGAAATTTCGAGCGCGAGGCGGAGCGGATTCCACCCCGGGAGGACGTAGCCGATCGGGCCCACCTTGATGCGCTTGGTGTTGTGAATCACGTGCTGGGTGAGTGTCGGCAGGCTGCCGATCTCGAGGCCTTCACTGTGCAGGTGATGCTCGGGGAAACAGACCGCATCGAAGCCGACCTCCTCGGCGAGTTGCGCAAGTTCGACGACCTCCTCGATCATGCGCTGCCATCGTTCGGTTTGATTTGCGATCGGGCGCTGGCTGCGGCGTTCTTCCATCGTCGCGGGCAGCGTGGGCAGGAAAAAGTACATCGATTTCATGCGGCTCTCCTTCTTCCTCTCAGCATTAGTCCTCGAGAAAAAAGTTTGCCAGCGAAGTACGTCGATGAAGTTCGCGTCGCGAAGAGGTGGTCCGGCGAGCGTCGCCCGCGGATGTT
Organism: Candidatus Binatus sp.; assembly: GCF_030646925.1. Classification (NCBI taxonomy): domain Bacteria; phylum Candidatus Binatota; class Binatia (SeqCode); order Binatales (SeqCode); family Binataceae (SeqCode); genus Binatus (SeqCode); species Binatus sp. (SeqCode). Next base: position 69,560 of record NZ_JAUSKL010000124.1, read on the forward strand.
TCACGTGAAACATTTTTTCAGCCATCTCGTCTGTGTTGAGAACGCACCTGGTTTCACGAGGAATCGCAGCGAGGTGAGAAGTCCGCGCGCTCATCCGCAGGTGCGATGTTTCACGTGAAACGTCTGAAAGTTCAGGAGAGTTCAGGGGAATGAAACGCGAAGGGACCGAGGCGGATTCTCCTGTGGCACAGGCTTCAGCCTGTGGAGGTGTGATCGCCGAAGCCCGGCGTGCACGCGCGTTCGATCAAAATCAAAGGCGATCAACAGGAACGGAAGAGGATCCGGGATTCTTCGCTGCGCTCAGAATGACAAAATGTGATGACGCGACGAGTAGGCGGCATGCGGGATGATAGCAGGGGCGTCGCGGTGGCGCCGCAAGGCGGCGACATCGCGACAGCACCCTCACCGGCCTCTTTATCCTGGAGCGATTCGGCCCTTCGGCCCGAAGTCGGCTTCGCGTGCGTTCCCGCGACTTCGGCCTCCTCTCCCTCAACAAAGCGCGATTTTGTTGGTGTTGACACTCAGACCGGAAAGTGATTAAATTCCTGTCATGCAGAACCTAGCTTCATTCGACAGAATGTTCGCGACAGAAGGTGGCTGCAAGCGCTATCTGGAACGCAAGCGCTGGCCGAATGGTGTGACCTGTCCGCGATGCGGAGCAAAAGAGAAAGTCTATGCACTCGCGGCGCGGCCCTTCCATTGGGTTTGCAAAAGCGGCGCTGAAACGCTCGACAAAGAGACTGGCGAATTGGTGATTTGCCACAAGCGCAATGGATACCGATTCAGCGTCATCACACGCACAATCTTTCAGGACACAAAGATTCCTCTCAAGCTGTGGTTCAAGATCGGATTCTTGATGATCACCGCGAAGAAGGGCGTTAGCTCGCTGCAGGTCCGACGCATGGTATTTGGCGAATACTCAGGCACCGATTGGCGCACCTGCTGGTACGTCTGCCATCGCTGGCGCGCCGCGATGAAAGGCGATGCGATCTCGCTCACTGGCGAAGTCGAGGTTGACGAAACTTACGTCGGCGGCAAGGCTTTCAACCGTCATAAAAGCGCCAAGAAACAGCGGCGCGGTGGATGGGACAAAGTTGCAGTCATCGGCGCGATCGCACGCAAAGGAATGGTCGTCGCAAAAGGGATCGAAAATACCGATACTGAAACCCTCGATAGCTTTGTGCATTCCGCCGTAGGCCCGAACGTGAGCTTAGTCGCGACCGATGAACACTCTGGATACCGGCTGCTTGGCCGCGATCTTCCGCACGGCGTCGTGCGCCACAGTGCGGGCGAATACGTAGTCTGCGCGGTTCACACTCAGACAATCGAGGGATTCTGCTGAAGCGCGGCATCATGGGCAGTTACCACAAAGTCAGTAAAGACTATCTGCCGCTTTATATGAACGAATTTTCTTGGCGCTACAACAATCGGAAAAATCCAAACGCATTTGCTGATTTGATTACGACGTGCGGTAACTAGCCGTCCGAATCTGGAAGCGCTAAAGTATCGTGGTGGCTTCCATTCGAAATGGCAACGGAAAAAAGGCCCCCAAAAAATACGTTCCAAGCGAAAAACAACGCACAGAGGACGAGCGCATAAAAGAAAAACTCGAACGTCTGACCGATGCTGATTTAAGGGAATTTGACCGAGTATTAGAGCGTGCCTTCAAACAACCACAAACGGCGCGAAAAAGTGGCGACTAAGAACTTGCGTCTCTCTGCCGCGATATTGTGCGAGAGAGTGCTTGTGGAAAAAGACGAGGTCCTGAGCATTATCAGGCTCGTAGACACGTTCTATGTACACGTTCCGAAAGAACTCCCAGAGGCCGCAAATCCGGTAGTTCAATTGACCGCGTTGCTGTCTTTCAAACGAGGTGACGAACCAGATACCGATAAGCATCAGGTGAAATTGAAGATTCAGCCGCCAACGGGATCGGCTGCAGATTTACCGATAGTGATGGACTTTGTTTTCAAACCTGGCGATATCGCAAGCGCCAATTTGATTATGAATATCCAACTCGGAATAAAAACATTCGGGCGATTCCGATTGGACGTATTTGTCGATGATCAGGGACCGGTCGCTGAAATTCCGTTTATGCTCCTTGAGCAGCCTGAACAGAAAACTCCTGAGAGAGTCCACTAGATGCGGTGGTTACGACCGGCTCGGTCAGGGGCGCGTGCTCGATCAACACCTTAATTGGAGAAGCGATCAAACCTTTTAGTTCTCTCTCCAGCGCGTCATCGTCCAAATGATCATCGGAGTATTCTGCGAGGCGGAGTTCGATCGCGCCAACGAGACTCTGAGCGGCATCATCACTATCAAGATGCATATCCCAACTTTGAGAAACCAACCAATCCTCAAAGTCGTTCAAAGTGATATCGCGAACCAGATAGGCGAGCAGCCGTTCGCGTATTTGTGATTCGGTAATCATGGCAAAGAAACCAATACCACAAATCGTCCGCATCGGTGAAACGGAACTGCGTCGGCTGTTCAATGAGAATTATTTGCCGCAGATTGGCACGAACAAAATCGAGGAACGGGTGATGAGAGGCGCGGGGAAGCATCCTGCGCCAGCACCAGCGCAGGAGCCGTACTGTACCGAGAGCCAACAGGTTTCTTATCGTGATCCTGCGACTGGCAAAGAGCTTGCTCGCGCACATCGGTATGTACGACCGGACGGGACGCTCGGCGCAAGCGGCAAGCCCGACCCCAAGCGAGTCTCCGTGAACGACGTTCTTTACCGAATCATCAAACAAAAAAACCGGCCATAGCCTAAAAGCCGACCTGTCACGTCGATACGAACGGTATTCAAGTTGAGTGTCGATTGCGACAAAATCGCCCAACAAAGCGGGCGAGGGAAAGGAGACGGCCACTGCTCAAAAGGGACAGGGCCGCGGCGAGGAACTCGCCGCGGCTCTTTCAAATCAATTCCCGTTCAATTCAATTTCCGCTCGAATGAATTCCTGCGGAAATCAATTCCCGCAGAGACTTTGCAGTCTCCGCGGATCTGTCGAAGCAGCTAGGCGGCGACCTTGGTCGTACCCTGCAATGCGGGCACTTCCGGATTGCAGATGTAGCGAATTTTCGGCATCGTCACGTCCGCGACGGTAAACGTCGCCGAGATCGGATTGCCCAGCCTGAGGTTGTCGCCCGCGCCCCAGCAGTTGTTGTCGAGATGCAGGATTCGGGGCTTGCCGCGCTCGGCCTTCGAGAAGACGAACTCCGGATCGACCTGCACCAGCACCAGCTTGCCGTCATCCTTGTTGCGCGCCAGATGCATGCTCGCGATGTACTGGATGTCGTTGCCGGCGATCACGTCGCGATCGACCAGTTCGCATTCGAGCGCGGTTTTGCCGTCGGCGACGACCCGTGCGACGACGCGATCGTGCCGCAAATCAAGCTTCACTTCGCCCGGCGCGACCGGAAAACCCCATCGCTCGCCTAGTTCGCGGCGCGCGTCTGCGCTATCGCAGAAACTGCGCAACACGAAGCCGCGGGGACGAACGCCGGTGCGGCCCGCGATGCGAACTTCGGCGATCGAAAACGCACCGGCCGGACTTTCGGGACAATGCATCACATTGAAGATCGCGTAGGACGGAATCGACGGATGCATCGTGCGCGGGATCAGGTTATCGGCGGGATCGTCGTCGATCTCGATATTGATGCTCAGAATCTGCGCGCCCTTCAGCAGCCACGGCTCGGTCTTGTAGCCGTTGATAGTCGCGGCGGCTTTCGCCCAATCGGCGACGTTGAGATTTCCGTAACGTGGAGGCATCAACGACCTCCGGCCGCGGCGGCGGATTCGCTCGCGCCCTGAAAATGCGGCATCACTTCTTTCGCAAAAAGGCGGAGGCTGTTGAGCACCTGTTCTTGCGGGATCGTCTCGAGCGCATTCAGCAGGAAGTTCACGCGATCGACGCCGCAGGCTTCCCACTTCTTGAGTTCGCGCACGAGTCGCGCAGGATTGCCGATCGCGATACCCTCGGGCGCGCCCGACGCGTCGCCGGGGCCCGATGCTTCCTGCCGGAGTGACGGGAGCAAGCCGAGCGACGGATACGATTTGCTCGGATACGCCTCGCGCGCGGCGAGCAACTGCGACGCGAGATAATTGAAGGTGCCGGTCATCCGTTTGCCGACCTTCACGCCTACCGCATCGTCCTCATGGCAATAGAGGAAGTTAACCGTCGAAACATTTTCATTAACGAAGTCGCCGACCGGAGTGCAGTTGCGAATGATCTTGCGATAGCGCTTGACCTTCTCATCCTGCTCCGCGAAACCGCCGAAGGTCAGCCCAAGACTGCCCATCCCGCGCTCGGCGGCGTCGATTTCAGTACCCGGACTGGTGACCGCGACCCACAGCGGCGGATGCGGTTTCTGATACGGCTTGGGCACAATCGTGCGCTGCGGCATCGACCACGAACGTCCCTGATACGAGTAACGTTCCTGGGTCCACATCTTGGGGAGGCAATGGACGAATTCGTCCCAGGTTTTTTTGGTTTCGTCGGGGCTCGCGCGGAAGCCGCCGAGTTCGGTCCAGGTCGCGGAGCGTCCGGTGCCTACTTCGAGGCGGCCACCCGACAGGATATCGAGCACGGCGGTGCGCTCAGCGATTTTGATCGGATGATTGAACTCGGGGACGCATACGACGATGCCGTGACCAACGCGCATCTTCTTGGTCTTCATCGCGCAGGCGGTGAGGAACAATTCAGGCGCCGGGCAGTGAGAATATTCTTCGAGGAAGTGATGCTCGACGGCCCACACCTGATCGTAGCCAAGGGTGTCGGCGAGCGCGACTTGTTCGAGGCAATTGTCGTAAACCGTTTTTTCAGTTTCGCGCCCCCAGGGTCGCGGTACCGAGATTTCATAGAAGAGACCGAATTTCATGGGTTTACCTCCACATACCGGTCGTTTAGCGCAATCTTGGGCGGAACGAAAGCCCCGCGTGAGAGGAAAGAAACGGAATTCGAAACCCCTCACGGGTTTCGAGCTTCCTGGGGCATCGCGAAGCCGACTTCGGGCCGCAGGGCCGAATCGCAATAAGATTAAGATGCGCGCTACGCGCTGTTAATAGTTGAATGGGTAAACGCCGGAAGAGATCGAGGCTGAAGTCCTCCCGAGCGAAGCCGCCTCCTCTGTCATTCCCGCGCGTGGCTGCCGCGCGAGGAATCCCGGCTCCTCGTTCCTCTTCTGTCGCCGCGCAGTCCCTTCCGTCATCTCCTCTTCGTCATTCAGAGCGCCGCGAAGAATCCCGGATCCTTTGTTCGCGCCGACGGCACCCTCACCCGCCTCTCTATCGTAGAGCGATTCGGCCCTTCGGCCCGAAGTCGGCTTCGCGGCTGACGCGCTTCGGCGCGCCTCTCCCGCAACAAAGCGGGCGAGGCAAACCTCCGGGATTCTTCGGCGTCGCGGCCTTAGCCTCTGAATGACAACAGTGGTGCAGTTCGCTCGGTACTAGAGATTCGATGCCGTCATCGATCAGTTCAGCGAAGAGATTCGGGATTCCTCGCGCGGCAGCTTACCTACTTCGAGTCGGCCCTCCGGCCCGACTCGGCTCCGCGCGCGCGGGAATGGCAGAATGCCAAACGGCATCGAATTTCTTGGTACCGAGCGAATTTCATCGATAAGCGCACACTTCTCAAGTGTCGGATGGAGAAGAATGGAGGTCGCGGCCGAGGCGCTCGCGGCCAAGCATGATCACGACCGCAGTTGAAACCATCACGATCGCGGCGACGCCCGCGAGCGCCGCCGAGTAGCCGAATTTCTCCGCGAGCAGCGCCTCGCCGAACGCGGCGTTGGATGCGAGCAGCACGCCCATCTGATACGCGAGGCCGGAGAACAGCCCGCGCACTTCGGGCGGTGATAGCTCGGTGAGATGCGCCGGGATGACGCCCCATGCGCCCTGCACCATGAACTGCATCAGAAAGGCGCCAGCGATCAGCATCGCGAGCGTGCCCGGATAGATCCAGAGCGGCACGACCAATCCGGCGCAGATCACCGCGAACGCCATCGTGCGGCGCCGTCCGAGCCGATCGGAAAAATAGCCGAAGACGAGACCGCCCAGCACCGCGCCGACATTGTAGATCAGCGCGATCGTCGCGACGGTGCGCGAGTCGAAGCCGCGCTGCTTCTGCAGAAACGTCGGATATAAATCCTGGGTGCCGTGCGAGACGAAATTCATCATCGTCATCAGCAGGACCAGGTAGAGAAAGAGGCGCCAGTTCTCGCGGACCGCGCGCTTGATTTTGGCCATGTCCGGACGGTTGCGCTCCCAGGCCTCGGACTCGGGCACTTTGGCGCGGATGTAGATGGTCAGCAGCGCTGGCGCGCCGCCGAGGAAGAACATCGCGCGCCATCCGAAATACGGAAACACGAAGAAGTACGCGGCGGCGGCGAGCAGGTATCCGACCGCGTAGCCCTCCTGCAGCAGGCCGGAAAAGAAGCCGCGCCATTTCGGCGAGACCGCTTCCATCGCGAGCGACGCGCCGACGCCCCATTCACCGCCCATCGCGATACCGTAGAGCGCGCGGAGGAAGAGGAACCATCCGTAGCTCGGCGCGAAGCCGCTCAGCACCTCGACGACTGAGTAAAAGATGACATCAATCATCAGCGGGATGCGGCGGCCGTAGCGATCGGCGACCCATCCGAAGATGAGCGCGCCAACCGGGCGCATCGCGAGCGTCGCGGTGATGGTGAAGGCGACGTCGGCGACGGATTTGTGAAATTCTTTGGCGACGGTCGGCAGCACGAAAATCAGCACAAAAAAATCGAAAGCGTCGAGCGCCCAGCCGAGAAAGCTCGCGAGCAGAGTGTGCGCGGCCTCGCTCGAGGTGATCTTGCGCGCCGGCGGGAGCGCGGGAGTCGAGGCGGTCGCGGACATGGCGTGCAATGTTTAATCGAAGCGTCGTGGCAGAGGAAGGAGCGAGGAAAAGAGAAGAGTTCGAAACCCCTCACGGGTTTCGAGCTTCCTGGGGCGACGCGAAGCCGACTTCGGGCCGCAGGGCCGAATCGCGATAAGATAAGATGCGCGCTACGCGCTGTTAGTAAAAGGCATAAGAGAAAAAAGTAGGTTAGATGATTCAGCCAACGATGCGCGATGAGGGCGATTCAGATGAATCGAAGTAGGAGAGCATTCATAGGGGCAGTCGCGATCGCGGTTGTGGTGGTTGTGCTGAAGGAGGTGGCAACATCGCGCGCTGAAGAAAAAGGCGACCCGTATGCGTTGCCGAAAGATTGCGCGGTGCGCGAGGGTTTCGTCGCGGTCACCGGCGGACGCGTGTGGTATCAGCGGGTCGGGAGCGGCGACGCGACGCCGCTGCTGACGCTGCATGGCGGTCCGGGCTTTGGTCACGATTATCTGCAACCGCTCGGACGATTGTGCGCCGAGCGTCCGGTGATTTTTTACGATCAGCTCGGGTCGGGAAAATCCGATCGGCCGAAAGACGATAACTTGTGGCGGGTCGCGCGCTTCGTCGAGGAACTGGGGCAGGTGCGCGCGGCGCTCGGCTTGAAGCGCGTGCATATCCTCGGGCAATCGTGGGGCACGATGCTGTTGACGTCCTATATGCTGACCAAGCCGGACGGCGTCGCGAGCGTGATTTTTTCCGATCCGGCGATCTCGATGCCGCAGTGGGTGAAGGATGCGCGGCGGCTTCGCAGCGAGTTGCCGGCGGAGACGCAGGCGACGCTCGATCGCCACGAGAAGCTGGGCTCGACGAACTGCTACGAGTATCAAGCCGCGGTGAACGAGTACTACAAACGCCACGTATGCCGGCTGGCGGTTTATCCCGAGGTGCTCGAGCGCGCGTTCGCCGGACTCGGGCAAAACGTTTACCTCACGATGAACGGCCCGACCGAGTTCAGCGTGACGGGAAATTTGAAGGACTATGATCGCGTCGCGCGGCTCAAGGAAATCGCGCATCCTGCGATGTTCATCTGCGGGCGTTTTGACGAAGGAACGCCGGAGGCGACCGAGTCGTATCATCGCGCGATGCCGGGCTCGGAGTTCGTCGTGATGGAAAAGAGTTCGCATATGCCGATGCTCGAGGAGCCAGACAGATATATCGAGGTGGTGCGCGAGTTCATCGGCAAAAACGATCACGCGCAGTAAAGAAGGAGAAGAGATCCGAAACCTCACGAGGTTTCGGGCTTCCTGGGGCAAAGAAGATGCGCGCTACGCGCTGTGAATAAGGGCACAAGGAACGGCGTCGCGCCGTTGTCGGGGCTAACTTAGCATTCTGTTAGCGGAGTAAATTTGCCACCGGATATTGAAGTTGCTATCACTCTTCGTGAAATCAGCTCGGGAGCCAGCGTGCCACTCAGCAAAGACAAGTTACGGAGTACTGTTTCGAAACTTGCCGAGCGCCCCGGTCATGAGGCGGTCCGCAGCGCCGTCAAGGCGCTTCTGGTTATCATCTGGGCGCGGAGCCCTCGGACGTTCACTTCGAGAAAACTCTACCGGAAGTCAGCGGCCGGCTCGATGCCCTGATCGGTCGGACCGTTTTTGAATTCAAATCTGATCTGAGAAAAGAACGCGCAGATGCCGAAGCGCAGCTTTCCTCCTACCTGGCTGATCGTCAGAAGGCGACGGGTGATCGGTTCATAGGGATTGCCGCTGACGGTGCTGAGTTCGTCCCGTACGAATTGCGAAACGGCAAGCTTCGCACCTTCCAACCGTTCAAAGTTTTGCGTGGTGACTGGGAAGGGCTCACGCGCTGGCTGCGCAGCTTCGTGGCACTCGACCCGGAAAAGCGTCCCGATCCCGAGACGGTGCGAAAAGAACTTGACCGTGAAAGCCTCGTTTACGAAATCGCGCGTTCGCGAATCGGCGAACTATGGGACGTGGCGAAGGGGCATGACGATGTGGGCCTCAAGCGGCAACTGTGGGCCGATCGTCTGAGCCTGGTGTATGGCACCGCCATCAACGACGACGATCTCTTCTTCCAGCACACCTATCTCACGATAGTGGCCAAAACCATGGCCACGCTGGTGCTTGACGTAAAAGTGCCCGATGCGCCGAAGTTGCTGTCCGGCCGAGTATTTCAGGATGCAGGAATCGAAGGGGTCGATCCCGCAATTTGACAGCGCCAATCCTGTTCATCGCGATCTTGCCTCCGCGGCCGAGAAGGCGGAGCAGATCGCATCTTCGGTCGAGATACCCGAGGCGCTTCATTTCACGCGCGCACGCCAACTGATCCGCAAATCCTTGAAGGATGCGGGACTCTGGGATCAAATCGAAAAGCTGGCCGAAGCCGCACTGCGGTAAGATCAGGCCTCTTTGGCGCCCTGTTGTCGGAGCGGCGACAGTGGTTACTCTAATACAGAGGCTGAGCATCAAATGGCCGAAAACCGGTTCACCGATAAACTCCAGGAAGCGCTAGGACGCGCGCAAAACGCGGCGCTCAGCGCGCACAATCAAGCCGTCGACGCCGAGCATCTGCTGTCGGCATTGCTCGAGGATGACGAGGGTCTGGCTTCATCGATCCTGAAGCTGACCGGCGCCGATCGCGCGGGGGTGCGGCGCAAACTCGAGGCCGAACTAAAGAAGATTCCACAAGTCACCGGCAGCGGTTCGGATGCGGGGCAAATCTATGCCACGCAGCGGCTCGGGCGAATTCTCGCGCGCGCCGAACAGGAAGCCGGCAAGCTCAAGGACGATTATATCTCGGTCGAGCACGTGCTGATCGCGATGCTCGACGAGCCCGGCGCGTCGGCGAAAATCCTGCGCGAAGCGGGCGTCACGCACGACAAGCTGATGAGCGTGCTCAAGAAGGTGCGCGGCAATCAGCGCGTGAGTTCGTCGAATCCCGAGGCAACCTACCAGGCGTTAGAGCGCTACGGCCGCGACCTGACCGAGGCCGCCAAGCAGAACAAGCTCGACCCGGTGATTGGGCGCGACGAGGAGATTCGCCGCGTGGTGCAGGTGCTCTCGCGCCGCACCAAGAATAACCCGGTGCTGATTGGCGAGCCGGGCGTCGGCAAGACCGCGATCGTCGAGGGGCTGGCGCAGCGAATTGTCGCGGGCGACGTGCCGGAGAATCTCAAAAATCGCAAAGTAGTCACGCTCGATATGGGCGCGCTGATCGCGGGCGCGAAGTTTCGCGGCGAATTCGAGGAGCGCCTGAAGGCGGTGCTGAAGGAAGTGCAGGAGGCGGCGGGCGAGATAATTCTGTTTATCGACGAGTTGCACACCGTGGTCGGCGCGGGCGCGGCCCAAGGCGCGATGGACGCGTCGAATCTGCTGAAGCCGATGCTGGCGCGCGGCGAACTGCATTGTATCGGCGCGACCACGATCGACGAGTATCGCAAGCATATCGAGAAGGACGCGGCGCTCGAGCGGCGCTTTCAGCCGGTGTTGGTCGAGGAGCCGAGCGTCGAGGATACGATTTCGATCCTGCGCGGGCTGAAGGAGCGTTACGAAGTTCATCACGGGATTCGAATCAAGGATGCGGCGCTGGTGACGGCGGCGGTGCTCTCGAAACGCTACATCACGGATCGGTTCCTGCCGGACAAGGCGATCGATCTGATCGATGAATCGGCGGCCAAGCTGCGCACCGAAAAAGAATCGATGCCGGCCGCGATCGACGAAGTTAATCGGCGCGTGATGCAACTGGAGATCGAACGCGAGGCGCTCAAACGCGAGACCGACCAGGCCTCGCGCGATCGGCTGGAGAAACTCGAGAAGGAGCTCGCGGAAATCAAGGACAAGCGCGCGACGCTGCAGGCGCAGTGGGAAACCGAGCGCGGCGGCCTCGAGAAGCTCGCGAAAATCAAGGCGGAGATCGAGCAGACCAAGCAGGGGATCGAGAAAGCGAAACGCGAATACGATCTGAACAAGGTCGCCGAGCTGCAATACGGCAAGCTCGCGTCGCTGGAAAAAGAACTCGCGGCGGAAGAAACCAAGCTGATCGAGAAGCACGGCGGCGGCGATCGATTGATCAAGGAAGAAGTGGACGAGGACGATATCGCGGAGGTCGTCGCGCGATGGACCGGCGTCCCGGTGTCGCGACTCCTCGAGGGCGAAGTGCAGAAGCTGGCGCATCTGGAGGAGCATCTGCACAAGCGCGTGATCGGGCAGGACGAAGCGGTGATTGCGGTGTCCGACGCGGTAATCCGCGCGCGGGCGGGACTGAAGGATCCCAATCGTCCGATCGGATCGTTTATTTTCCTGGGGCCGACCGGAGTCGGCAAAACCGAACTCGCGCGGGCGCTCGCGGAATTTCTGTTCGACGACGAAGCCGCGATGATCCGAATCGACATGTCGGAGTACATGGAAAAGCACACCGTCTCGCGACTGGTGGGCGCGCCGCCGGGCTACGTCGGCTTCGAGGAAGGCGGGCAGCTTACGGAAGCGGTGCGGCGGCGACCGTACTCGGTGATCCTGTTCGACGAAATCGAAAAGGCGCACGGCGACGTGTTCAACGTCCTGCTGCAACTGCTCGACGACGGCCGGCTGACCGACGGCCACGGGCGCACGGTGGATTTTCGCAACACCGTCGTGATCATGACGTCGAATATCGCGAGCCAGTTGATTCTCGGATTCAAGGGCCAGAATTACGAGCGGATGAAAATCGAGGCGCTCGAGGTGCTGCGGCAGAGTTTCCGGCCGGAGTTTCTGAATCGCGTCGATGAGGTGGTGGTGTTCCATCCGCTGACTCGCGAGGAGCTGCGGAAAATCGTGGATATCCAACTTATGCGGCTGCGCGCGCGGCTCGAGGAGCGCAAGATCGAACTCGAGTTGAGCGACAAGGCGCGCGACTACCTGGCCGAGCACGGCTACGATCCGTCGTATGGAGCACGTCCGCTGAAGCGGATGATCCAGCGCGAACTCGAAACCGCGCTCGGGCGCAAGCTGCTGGCCGGCGAAATTCGCGACGGCTCGAAGGTGATGGTTGACGCGGGCCGGAACGGGCTGGAAATTTCGGGGAGTGCGCCTGCCGCGTCTGCGGATGACTCGCGCGCGGCGACGTAAGGCATCGAAGGAGAACGATCGCATCCGCTGTAAACTGCGCATAGCTGTGGCCGCGATCGCAGCCGCACGCGCAATCGCGAGCGCGCCGCAGATCGCGGCGTGCTTTCCGTGGAGTATCGACATGTATCGCGGACCGGAGGTGCAGCCGTTTGCGGTTGCGCCGCGGGTGACGCCCACCGACACGATTCCCGTGCATGGCGGCGAGGCGCCGATGAGCATCGGGGAAGCGACAATCAAGATGCACAATCCGCTCGAGCCGACGCCGCAAAATCTCGCGAAGGGCCACGTGCAATTCGACACGTATTGCGCGCCTTGTCACGGCGACAACGGCCAGGGCAAAGGCCCGGTCGCGCATCTGCTGATGAAATCGCCGAAGAATCTGATCACCGGCGCGAGCAAAAACCTGCCCGACGGATATATCTACGGCGCGATTCGCAACGGCGTGCTGACGATGCCGTCGTACGCGAATGAAATGCCAATCGAGCAGCGCTGGCAGGCGGTGATGTATCTGCGCTCGATGCAGGCGGCCCAGAAAAACAAGCTGGCCGGCAAGTAACCTCGAACCGCTCTCCGACCTATTGCAACGGAACGACAGTTCCGGCGCGTAATCGCCGCCGCGATTCCGATGGCAGTTAGACTTAACGTGGGCGATATCGCGAGCGTGGTGCAGGCGGCGATCGGCGGGCAAGCTGTGACGCAGGTGCTCGAAGGCGATCGCCGCTTCGATTTGGTCGTGCGATGGAAGCCGCAGTATCGCCAGAGTCTCGACGCGATCCGCGATATCCGCGTGAACGTTCCCGGCGGCGGGCAGGCGCCGCTCGCGCAGGTAGCGAGCATCCAGAATGCTGCGGGAGCATCGTTCATTTATCGTGAGCAGTTGGAGCGCTACGTGCCGGTGCGATTCGCGGTGCGCGATCGCGATCTGCAGAGCTCGGTCCGTGAAGCCAAGGCCAAGGTCGCGAAAAATGTACACCTGCCTGAGGGCGTCCATCTTGAATGGGCTGGTGAATACGGCGAGCTTCAGGAGGCGAATCGGCGCCTCGCAGTGGTAGTGCCGTTCGCGCTGTTGTTGATCGCGGGCGGGCTCTACGGCGCGACCAATTCGTTGATCGATACCTTCATCATCATGGTGCAGATTCCGGTCGCTTGCTTGTGCGGAATCGTCGGATTGGTCATCACAGGCACGCCGTTCAGCGTGTTGGCGGCGGTGGGATTCATTTCGATTTTCGGAATCGCGGTGAGAGATGGAATCCTGCTGAGCTTTTACATCCGGCAACTGTGGGAGCAGGGGCGTCCGTTTGCCGAGGCGATCGTGCTCGGATCGGATCGGCGGTTGCGCGCGACGATGATGACCGATCTAGTCGACGCGCTCGGACTGTTGCCGGCGGCGATATCGACGCGAATCGGCGCGCAGACGCAGCGTCCGCTGGCGATCGTCGTAATCGGCGGCGCGCTCGCGATCATGGTGCTCACGCGAATGCTGCAGCCGGTGCTGATTTTCCTGTGTCATCGAAAGCTGCGACTGGCGGACAACGCGGCGCGGCCGACGCAGGTCTTCGAGCCCGGTACGCTCGCGTAAGCGAACTTCTCTGACATTTCGTCAAGCTCGCGGAACGAGGTGAAACCGTGGTAAACGGTCGTCAGGAGGATCTCACACCATGGAATTCGAGATGCTCGCGAGCGGCTACGGCTTGCTCGAGGCGCCGCGCGTCGATGAGCGCGAACGATTCTACTTCAGCGACATCCCCAACGGCGGAGTTTACCGGCGCAATCCCGGCGGCAGCGTCGAGACGCTGATCCCGAAGCGGCGCGGCGTCGGCGGCATGATCTTCAATCAGAGCGGCGGACTCGTGCTGACCGGCAAAGGGCTGATTCACTGGGACGAAAAGACCGGCAAGAGCCGCGACTTGTTCGCGTCGTGGGAAGGCAAGCCGGTCAGCATGAACGATCTGACGACCGACGATCACGGCGGCGTGTACACCGGCACGATTAATTTCGATCCGCTGAGCAACAACAAGCCGATTCCGGGGAGCCTGTTTCGAATAGATCCGCCCGGGCGCGCGCACAAGTTGTGGGACGGAATCGAGGTGTCGAACGGGCTCGGGCTCAGTCCCGATCGCAAGATGCTGTTTCATTCCGACTCAACCACCGGCGCGGTGTGGGTGTACGACGTGACGCACGATCGCGGGGTGAAGGATCGGCGCATCTTTGCGAAGATGCCTGAAGGATGGCCCGACGGATTGGCGGTCGATGTGGAAGGCGGAGTCTGGGTGGCGGCGGTGCGCGTCGGCGAGGTGATCCATTTCAGCAAGGACGGCACGGTCAAGAAGCGGATCAAATTGCCGGCCTCGATGGTGACGAGCCTGACGTTCGGCGGGCGCGATCAGATGGATCTGTACGTGGTGACGGCCGACAACACCGACGATCCGAATCGCAAGGGGACGATTTTTCGCGGCCGCTCGGACGTGCCGGGTCTGCCGGTGCCGAAGGCGAATTTCTAAATTCGATCGCGCGGAATATTTTCGATCAGGCTTGCGATTCGATTCGTTCGGCCACCGCGCCGACGGAAGGCGCGCGAGAATCGGCCAGTAGCGCGCTGCCGGCCACGGTCAGGACGAAGGCAGCGATTCGCATCGACGCGGCGGTGCGACTAGCGGGCAGAAGCTCGGCGAAAAAGAGCATCCCGCCCGCAATCGGCACGATGTTCGAGAGCGCCGAGGATAGCGGCATCGCGATGATCCCGCGCGCCGACGTGAATGAATTCTGCAACAGTACGATGCCGACGAGGTTGCCGAAAATCACGCCATAGAAGCACGGATCTGACATCACGATCACCAAAACCGGAGCTGACCCGCGAGCGAGAAAATCGTCGGTCATGCCCTTGGCGAACAGGCTCGCGAGGCCAAACAGGACGCCGGACAGAATCGCCGGGGCGATGCCGCTCTTGCGGAGTCGCTCGCTCGCGTACGGCGCGATACCGGCGAAAGTTATCGCGAGCGAAAATCGCAGCAGCGCGCCCGAATCCATCGCGCCGTGGCTTTCATCGGACGAGAGCGACAACGCGAGCATCAGCATTCCGACAATGATCGCGACGATCCCGAGCCACTCGATCGGACGCGCGCGCTCGCCGAGAAGCACGATCGATAACGCGACGAAAAACGCGATGCCGCCTTGCTGCATCGCCGCGACCATCGAGACTTGCGCGTTGGAAAGCGAGAGGACGTAGAGCGCGTAGCCGGCTGCCTGCACGACAAGCCCGCCCGTCCAGATCGGATCGCGAATCCAGGCGAGGATTGCGCGCAGGACGTTCGCGCCATGGGCCGGCGGCAAAACGTCCGAGCGGGCTTTCATCATCAGCAGGCCGATCGCGAGCAGCACGCTCGAGACGGCCGCGAGGAGCAGGTACGGCAGCATCGCCGCTAGCTCTTCAATTCACGCATCACGCCGCGGCGCGTGACATGGAACTGGCGCCCGGCCCATTTCACCTTGTTGCTGAACAGGCTGGCGAACCAGACGCCGGTCATCACGAGGTCTTTCATCGGGACCATCCAGAGGTCGCTCAGCAGTTCGGGCATTTTGACGACGCGCATCACGATCGCGGCAGACATCGCAAGCCGCGCCGCGATCACCAGCACGAAGGCGGCGAATGCGGCGGCGCTGCCACGCGACGCGGCGAGCAATACGATCGCCCAGAATGGGCCGTGCATCAGGATGGTCGCGATACTGAGCGGACGGACGGTGCGATAAGTGCGGGCCCATCGCAGTTGATGATGCCAGAAATCGTTGAAGGTCTTTTCTTCAGCGGCGAGCGTCACGAGCGAACTCGACAGCCTGATTGCGTAGCCGTGCTCGACGGCGAACTTGCCGAGGTAAAAGTCGTCGGCGAGCAGATCCTTGAGTGCGCGAAAGCCGCCGATCGCCTCCAGCGCGGGACGCTTGATCGCGATCGTCGCGCCGAGTGCATAGTGCAGCGGCTCGATCGATTCGGCGAGCAGCACCTGCGGCAGAAAATCGGTGTTGATGTAGAGCGCCTCGAAGCGCGAGGCAGTCGTGCCGGTCGGGCGGGCGCGATACGCGCAAGTGACGATCGCGGACTTGTCGTCGGAGACCAGTTCGCTGACGATGCGGCGCAGATGATCGCGTTCGACGGATACGTCGGCATCGCTGAGCACAATGATGTCGGCTTTTTCGGCGCGATCCGCCATCTTGATCAGCTTGGCGATTTTGCGATTGGTGCAGTTCGGCTCCTCGCCGACCACCAGCGTGATGTTCGCGAATTGATATCGCTGGCGCAGCGCAACCGGAACTTCAGCCGCGGGATCTTCGTAGTCCGAAACGCCAAAAAAATAATCGAGCCGCGGGTACGCCAGTTCGAGATAGCTGATTAGATTCGCGGCGAGCGTGGAATGGATCCCGTGGAGCGGCTTCAGAAGCGCGACCTTCGGTGCGATCTTCGGCAAGGCTGGGAGCGCCGCCGAGCTGCGGCTGGCGAATTTGATCGCGGCATGGGTCGCCACGATGTAGTAGCCGATCGAAACGGCTACCCCGACCGCCGATAGTATCAGCACGATGCTAATCACGTGCTTTTCGCCGCGGCTGCAAAACCGCGGATCCCTTCAGGCTGTGGATCGTCTTGAGCAGCGTACACAGTAACGAGCCCAAGCGCAGTTTGGCCGGGTCAGACCGCGGCCTGCTGCATCTGATGCCGTCGTTGGCGCATCGTTGAAAAGAACTGCCGGCCTTCCTTCAGGAGCCGCTTCGATTCCTCGACCGAAGTAAGCATCTTCTTTACGGATTTGAAAATGTAGCGCGGGCGAAAATAGAAGCTGCGATAGAAGCGCTCGACCGCGCCGTAAATCTCGTCACTGCTGAGACCGGGGTAAGTAATCGTGCACTTCTGATAGCCCGATTCGTCGAGCAGCGGGTCGACGGCGAGAAAGCCGTTCTTGGTAACGTAGTCGAACAGTTCGGTGCCCGGATACGGCGAGGCGAGCGAGACCTGGATTGTTTCGCAATCCATCTCGCGCGCGAATCGAATCGATTCCTCGATTGTTTCCTTGTTCTCGCCGGGCAGGCCGAGGATAAAGGTGCCGTGAATCAGGATGCCGATTTCGCGGCAATCCTTGGTGAAGCGCCGCGCGCGATCGATGCCGACGCCCTTTTTGATGTTCTTCAGAATCTGCGCGTTGCCCGATTCGTAGCCCACCACGAACAGCCGCAGGCCGCCGTCTTTCATCACCTTGAGCGTTTCGTAATCGACGTTGGCGCGCGAGTTGGTGGACCAGGTGATGTTGAGCGGCTTCAGCAACTGCGCGATTTTGCGCGCGCGCGCCGGGTCCGCGGTGAACGTATCGTCATCGAAGAACAGTTCCTTCATCCTGGGGAACTTGGACCGCATCGCCGATACTTCCTCGAACACGTTCTCGGGACTGCGCACGCGATAGCGATGCCCCTGGGTCACCTGCGGCCACAGGCAGAACGTGCATCGCGCGGGGCATCCGCGCCCGGTGTACATCGAGACGTATGGGTACTGGCAGTAGGGGCTGTTGTATTTCAGATAGTCGAGGTTTTTTTCGTAAACCTCGGTGACGAACGGCAACTGGTCGAGTTCCTCGTCGGTGAGCGACGGACGATCGGGATTGTTATGCAGCACGCCATTCTTCTGATAGCTGATGCCGCCGATCGTGCTCCAGTCGCGGCCTTGCGCCACTTCGAGCATCGAGTAGTCGAACTCCTTGCGGCCCGCGATATCGATCGCCGAAGAAAGCTTCAGCACTTCTTCTGGCCGCGCAGTCGGATGCCCCCCGACCATCGCGATGATCGCGTTCGGATTGGCGGCCTTGATTGCTTCCGCGGTGCGCGCGTCCATTCGGAGCGACGGCGTTGAGGTATGAAGCACGACCAGGTCGTAGTTCTTCGCCTCATTAATCGTCATATCGACGGTGTAGTCGTGCGGAGGCGCGTCCAGCAGCCGCGCGCCGGGAATCATCCCGGCCGGATATGCGAGCCAAGTCGGATACCAGAAGGACCAAACTTCGCGAGTGGCCTGGTAACGAGAGCCTGCGCCGCCGTCGAAGTCGTCGTAGGAGGGCGGATTCAGGAAGAGAGTCTTCATCACATCCATAAGTTGAGCATACTCCGGCAGCCTGTCCGAGTGGTTAGGCGGACTATATCGACCGCAAGTCATGAAGGCAAGATTGCCCGAAAATTTTGAGATTAATGGATGTTTAGTGGATCATACGGGCCGTTTTTCGGTGCGTCGGGCGGCTCGACAAAGGTCGGGACTAGTTAATTAGTTAATCAGGCGCGAGGCGCGTGTAGGGTATCGCGCGCCCAGCAGGTCTGTGGCGGCAGCGGTCGACGCGCTCAGCCGATGGCG
Organism: Candidatus Binatus sp.; assembly: GCF_030646925.1. Lineage (NCBI taxonomy): Bacteria > Candidatus Binatota > Binatia (SeqCode) > Binatales (SeqCode) > Binataceae (SeqCode) > Binatus (SeqCode) > Binatus sp. (SeqCode). Next base: position 87,907 of record NZ_JAUSKL010000124.1, read on the forward strand.
CAGGATCGCGCGCTTCTTGCCTTCCGACGCGATCAAATCGAAAGCGCCGAGCCGCTCCTTGAGCCGCGCCAGTTCCGGCGCGTCAATCACGAGCACGGTACTCCCAGGGCGTTCCCACAATTCGAGCAATTGCAGGTCGTTGTTGAAGAACCAATCGGCAGTGTCGGCCGCATGGCGCGCGCCGAAATCGAGTTCGCTTTTCGGGCCCACCAGGATCACGCGGCGTCCGGTATAAAAGGCGAGCGACTGCACGTAGCGGTGATAGCAGATAAGCCGCGCGTCGGGGGCGCGTGCGGCGACTGCGCGCGCGAGGCTTGCATACGAGCGGAGTGATTCGGTTTCGAGTCGCACCCATCCGCCGGCGATCAGCGCCGATGCGAGCGTGAGCGTGAGCGCGACCAGGCCGGCTCCGCGGCGGCGACGCAGGAAAATCGCGGTGGTGACGCCGCCCCCGATCAGCAGCACAGCGCCGATCAGGAACATCGCCGGGCGCGCGGCCATCACGTAAGGCGTGCGAAATTGAGGCGCAAGGATCGCGGCGACGATCACGCCCGCGCCGAACAGCATCAGCAGCGGGCCGCTTTCGAGCAGGATTCGCGAATCGGGCGGACGATGAGCGGCGCGGGAGTCGGGCGCCGGCCATGCGCAGGAGATCAAGCCGTCGGCGATGAGGATCGCGAGCGGAGGAATCGCCGGCAGGATGTACGGAATGAGCTTGGCGCTCGCGCATGAGAATGCCACCAGCGTCACCATCGCGGCGGTCAGGCAGAAGGTGCGCGCAGGATTTTTTTGCGCGTCGCGCCAGGTCATGAACGGCACCAGCATCGACCACGGGATCAATCCCAGCGCGAGCACGGGCAGATAAAAATAGATCGGTTCGGTGTGGCTGTAGCTGGAATCGAAGATGCGCCGGAGGTGCTCGCCGACGAAATAGAAGTCGAAAAATCCCGGTTCCATAATCGTTATCGCGACGAACCACGGCAGAGCGATCGCGACGGTAATCGCGAGGCCCGCGAAAGCGCGGAATTTTCCGAGCGCCCCGCGCAGTTCGCCGCGCCACGCGAGAAACGCGAGCATCGAAAGAATCGGCAGCGCGACGCCGACGGGTCCCTTGGCCAGCACTGCGAGGCCCATCGCGGCGTACGCGATCCAGCACCATCGCGAGCCCGCGTCCCCCCGCCAATGAAGAAAGAGCGCGAAGTTGGCGATGGTCACCAACGCGGTGAGCAGCATGTCGGTGGTGAGGACCTGCGCCATCACGGCGTAAATCGGGGTGGTCGCGAGGATCGCGCTCGCGAGAATCGCGTGGCGGCGGCCGAACGTGCGCAGCGCGAAGAAGTAGGTCGCGAGCACGCCAGCGAGCGCGGACATCGCGACCGTGAATCGCGCCGCAAATTCGGTGAGGCCGAAAACGGCGAATGACAGCGTCGTCAGCCAATACAGCAGCGGAGGTTTTTCGACGTAAGCGACGTAGTTGAGATGCGGGATGATTTTGCTGCCGCCGCGGAGCATCTCTCGCGCGATTTCCGCATAGCGGCCTTCATCCGGCTCCCAGAGCCCATACGAGCCGAGATGAAAGAAGAACACCGCGATCGAAAGAGCCAGGATCGCAGCAACGTCGTAGGCGATGGGGAACGATTGCGACGAGGATACGCCGGACTGCGAATCAGATGCGGTCGCGGCGGCGGGAGTGATTGCGATCTCGGACACGGAGAGGAAGTTTAACGCGCCGCGGCGGTGGCGCGAAATCGATCAATAGCCGACGGCGCCGCCGCCTTTGCGCTGATCGAACGCGCCACGATAGTTCCCCGGCTCGATCGTGAGCGCGCCGACCGCGCCGAGCGACGGCGCCACTTTGATCTTGTAGCCCATTTCCTCGAGCGCGACGCGCGTCGCCGCGGGCATCGACTCCTCGACGATCACTACGTCCGGGACGGCCTGCTCGTGGATGCGCGGTTCGTCAACTGCATGGGCCGCATCGAGATGGAAGTCGAGGACATTCAGCGTGACCTGCAGCACGCCACTGATGATCGTCGGACCGCCGGAGCCGCCGGTGGACATCACCGGGACATTATTTTTGGTGACGATAATCGGCGTCATCGAGGAGAGCGGGCGCTTGCCCGGCCGGATCTCGTTGGCGCGCTCGCCGGCCAGGTGATACGCGTTCGGCACGCCCGGCGCGATCGCGAAATCATCCATCTCGTCGTTGAGCAGCAGGCCAAGCGCCGGCACGCTGATCAGCGCGCCGAACACCGTGTTGGTGGTGGTCGTCAGCGCGACCACGTTGCCATCCTTGTCGGCGACCAGCAGGTTGGTGGTGCCGTGATCGTGCGCGGCCGGAGTATCGGGCGGCGGCGCCTTGCGATGCAGCGCGCGGTCACGCAACTCGCCGATATGCCGGTCCGAGAGCAGCTTGCCGATTTCAACGCCGACAAATGCCGGGTCGGCATACTGTGCGCGATCGATGAAGCCCTGGCGCATCACCTCGATCAGGCGCGCGAGATACGGCGGCGAATCGACGCCCAGACCCGCCAGACGGCCTCCCTCGAGCATCCCGAGCATCTCGAGCACGACGCCGCCCGACGACGGCGGCGGCATCGCCACGACGTCGTAGCCGCGGTACTGGCGGCGGATCGGACTCCGCCAGATGGGCCGGTAGTTGGTCAGGTCGTTGGCGGTGATCAGCCCGCCATGCTCCTTCATGAACGACACGATCTGCGCGGCGACTTCACCGTGGTAAAAATTTGCGACCGGATCGTCGCCGAGCCGCTTCAGCGTCGCGGCAAGTTTCTTCGCGTAGATGGTCTCGCCGGCTTTGGCGGGCGCTCCGTCGGACTTGACGAACACTTCGCGCATGCCGGGATCGGCATTCAGCTTGGGCAACATGTGCGCAATCTCGCCGGCCAGATGCGGATTCACGGCGAAACCGTTCTCCGCGAGTTTCTCCGCCGGCGCCGCGATCTGCTGAAACTTCATGGTGCCGAAGCGCCTGAGCGCTGCGTCGATGCCGGCGATCTCACCGGGCACCGCGACCGCCAGGATGCCGTCCTTGGACAATTCCGGGTCGGGCTTGCCGTTGCGAATGTACATATCGGGCCGCGCCATCAGCGGTGCGGTCTCGCGATAATCGAGCGCGTAGAAGCCGTGGTTCTTCGCGATGTAAATCAGCATGAAGCCGCCGCCGCCGATACCGCATGACGCCGGATTCGTAACGCCGACCGCGAGCGCAGTCGCGACTGCGGCGTCCACCGCGTTGCCGCCCTGCTTGAGAATCTCGATACCGGCGTGGGCTGCGTCGTCGCTTTCCGAAACGACCATCCCATGGGTGCCGACGGCGGCGCGATTCGCCTGCGAATCGGCGGCGAAGCCTGCGGGCGGCCAGAAAATCGCGGACAGGAAAACGATCAGAACTGTTGCGCGACAATGCGCCAGTCTGAGATGGAAAGCGAAACTCGAACGCATCCGGATCCTACTAACAGCCGACGCAAGCAGAAGGAAGGCGGTCGCGCGCGTTGGATTTCGCGTATCGGAGGTGCTTTGATCGCAGCGCGAGGTTCATCGGCAGCCTCGAACCGAGCACGGAGGCATGAGATGCATTTCGACGAAATTATCTTCGAGAAAAAAGATCGCGTGGCGACGGTGACGATGAACCGTCCCGAGAGGATGAACGCGTGGACGCCGAAAATGGGCGCGGAGATGAGAGCGGCGATGATGGACGCCGAGCGCGACCCGTCGATTGGCGCGATCATCGTGACGGGCGCGGGACGCGCATACTGCGCGGGCGCTGATATGGGCGCGCTGTCGAATATCGCGCAGGGCAACACGTCCGCGCGCAGTGCGGAAGTCGAGGACGAGTGGATGAATCAGCAGCGCGCGGATTATCGCAACAGATATTCGTGGCCGCTCGCGCTGAGCACGCCGGTGATCGGCGCGATCAACGGCGCCTGCGTCGGGCTCGGATTCACCACGTGCCTCTATCAGGACATCAGGATTGCGTCGGAGAACGCGCGGATGGGGCTCATCTTCACGCAGCGCGGACTCGCGATCGAGCACGGCAGCAGTTGGATGTTACCGCGGATCATCGGCCTTGCACGCGCGACCGAACTCGCGATTACCGGGCGGCTGGTCGATGCGAAAGAAGCGCTCGAGATTGGCCTCGTGAATCGCGTAGCGCCGCAGGACAAGCTGATGAGCGTGGCGCACGAAATCGCGTCGGGGATCGCGTCGAAGTGCTCGCCGCTCGGAGTCGCGCAGGCAAAGAAGATGATCTATCAGCATCTGTTCACCGATCTGGCGACCGGAGTGCGCGAGGACGACGCGTCGATGGAAATGATGACGCGGTCGGAGGATTTCAAGGAAGGCGTGAAGGCGTTCGTCGAGAAGCGGGCGCCGAAGTTTACCGGTCGATAGGCGCGAGCTCGTGCGATTTCCGGAGGCTCGCGCGCGCCGGAGCCGGATGATATAAACATTTGGTCTGATTTTCCCGATGACGCCTGACGGTTACGGGGTGTAGCTCAGCCTGGCCAGAGCACTGCGTTCGGGACGCAGGAGTCGCTGGTTCAAATCCAGTCACCCCGATTTTTTCACTTTTTCACGGCTACCGGCGCGCGGGTTGCGGACGCCAGAATTCATTCCCCATCAATCGTCGAATCCGCACAGCATGACAGCAGAAATCGTCCTCCTCGTCGCCGCTTACCTGATTGGATCGATTCCGACCGGCGTGATCGTCGGCCGCCTCTATGGCTTCGATCCGCGGGCGGTCGGTTCCGGCAATATCGGAATGGTCAATGTTGCGCGGGCCGGCGGTTCGAGTGCTGCGGCTATCACGTTCATCGGCGACGTGCTGAAAGGCGCGATTCCGGTGATCATCGCGCGCGGTGCGGGCTTCTCCAACGAAGTTATCGCGTGGACCGGGCTCGCTGCGTTCGCCGGCTCGATCTATTCGATTTTCCTGCGCTTCCGCGGCGGCAAGGGAGTGTCTGCCGCGCTCGGCGTATGGCTCGCGATCTCGTGGCCGGTGATCCTGTTCGCGCTGGCGATTTTCGGCGTCGTCTTCGCGGCGACGAGAATAATGTCGGTGGCGTCGATGGCGGCGGCGATCGCGTTGCCGCCGGCGGTCGCTGCGATGGGCTTGCCGCGGCATTACCTGCTGCTCGCGATATTGATGACCGCGCTGGTGTTGTTGCGGCATCGCGAGAATATCGCGCGCTTAAGCCGGGGCGAGGAGGAAAGATTTCAGCCCAAGCGGCGCGACGCGAACGCCGGCTGAATGCCAGTCAATTAATCGCCCGCCCGACAAGCAGGCATCGCAGCGGGTTTATGCCAGAATAAGACGTACGATTGCTTCCGTCGCCGGTTGGCATCGCGCTTGCGCCTCGCCTATCGGCGCATCGGTGGAATTGTGCATCATTGATCAAGAGACTAATCATCAAAGTCAGGAGGACCGCCAATGCAGCCAGCACAAATGAAAGAAACCGTCATCGAATTTCTGCGAGAGTTTGAGGATCCCGATCCCGCCAAACTCGAAACGATGGTCGCCGACCATTTTGAGTATCGCGTGATGACCAAAATGCCCGGCTTCGAGACCCTCAAGGGCAAGGCCGGCATCCGGCAATTCGCCGGGACGATCAAAACGATGCTGCCCAACGGGCTCAATATGAAACTCGGGCCGATCATCTGCGAGGGCGACCACGCGTCGGTGCTCGCGGAGTCGGACACGGTCGCGGCCAACGGGCGCAAGTACGCCAACATGTATAGTTTCTATTTTCGTTTCGCCGGCGACAAAATCGCCGAAGTGCGCGAGTACTGCGACACCAACCATGCCCGCGAGGTATTTGCCGCCTAGTATGCTGAAGCTGTCACCGCGTTCACGGCCGTATCCACACTGCTTGCTCCTTGCGCGGCTGAGGTGAAAGCTGAATACGCGACCCGGTGACGCGCTGCGGCAGATGCGATCAGGGGCCGAAGAGGAGTCCTATGAAGAAAGTTGAGGCAATCATCAAACCGTTCAAGCTCGACGAGGTCAAAGAGGCGTTGTCGAGTATCGGGGTGCAGGGCCTCACGGTCAGCGAGGTGAAGGGCTTCGGCCGCCAGAAGGGCCACACCGAGCTCTATCGCGGCGCGGAATACGTGGTGGATTTTCTGCCGAAGGTGAAACTCGAAATCATAGTCTCGGACGAATTGGCGGCGCAGGTGGTCGAAACGATCGAGCGGTCGGCGCGCACCGGCAGGATCGGCGACGGGAAAATCTTCGTGATGCCGATGGAGGAAGTGGTGCGGATCCGCACCGGCGAACGCGGCGTCAACGCGCTGTAGGCGATTCGGCGCGGCACTCGGCGCGCGATTCAATCAGGAGACAACGGCGGCGGGGATTCGATCCTCGCCGCCGCTCATGTCTGCACCGATCGTAACTAATCAATGTCAGTCGCCACGTCCATTGGGCGTGACGGCGCGGCCGAAATCCCATTTGCGGCCCTTCTTGAACTCGCTCACGATTCGCCGCGACACCACCATCCGATGCACTTCGTCGGGTCCGTCGTAGATGCGCGCGAATCGCGCGTGGCGATACATCCGCGCAAGCGGCGTGTCCTCGGAGACGCCCATCGCGCCGTGCACCTGGATCGCGCGATCGATCACGTCATGCAGGACCTTGGCGCCGAAGAATTTGATTAGCGAGATCTCGACGCGCGCTTCGTCGCCAGCGTCGATTTTGGCGGCGGCGCTGAGCGTGAGCTGGCGCGCGGCCTGGATCTCGGCAGCCGAGTCGGCGATCCAGTTCTGGATCGTCTGCTTGTCGGCGAGCGTACTGCCAAACGCCTTGCGATTAATCGCGCGCTCGATCATCAGCTCGAACGCGCGCTGCGCCTGCCCCAGCCATCGCATGCAATGATAGATGCGCCCCGGCCCGAGGCGTTTTTGCGCGATCCTGAACGCTTGCCCGCGCGGTCCGAGCAGGTTGGTTAGCGGCACCCGCACGTCGTTGTACTTGATTTCGCAATGCCCGCCCGACGTCTCGCCCATCACCGGCACGATACGCACAATTTCGTAGCCTCTGGTGTCAGTCGGGACCACGATCATGCTGAAACGTTCGTAGGTCGGCGCGTCGGGATCGGTGACGCACATCACGGTCGAAAACGCCGCGACGTTCGCGCCGCTGGTGAACCATTTGTGGCCGTTGATCACCCATTCGTCGCCGTCTTGAACCGCGCGCGTGCGCAGTCCGGTCGGATCGGCGCCGCTGACTTCCGGCTCGGTCATCGAGAAGCTCGGATAGACGTCGCCGTTGACCAGCGGCTCGAGCCAGCGTTTTTTCTGCTCGGCGTTGCCGTAGAGATGAAACATCGTAGCGTCCTGCGCGGAATGCGTGCCGAGGCCCGCGATCGCATACTCGCTGCGTCCGACGATTTCATTGACGAGAACGTAGGGCATGAAGCCGAGGCCGCCGCCACCGATCTCCTTGGGCAATCCGAGCGCCCATAGGTTGCGCCGCTTCGCCTCGGACTGAATTGATTTGAGCGTGCGCGAGGCTTGCTCGCCGCCGTGCTCGAGAATTTTTTCGTTCGGATAGATGAACTCAGTCAGGAAGGCGGAAACGCGGCTTCGCAAATCCTGAATTTCGGGGCTCGATTCGAGTTCGGCAACACTTTGCATGGCGATCCTCCTGTGAGTGCGCGACGACTATCGGCAGCCGAACGATCGATCTGCCCATGGTCTCGCTTTGCACACATCGCCATAATGACCGCGATGCCGCGAAAGTCAAAAACCGAATCGACCGACAGCCCTTGCTGCCCCGTGTGCTCGTCGGCCAACGTCGTGCCGATCATGTACGGTCTGCCGGCGCCGCCGATGCCTGGCGAGCCGGAGCCCGACGTCGAATTCGGCGGATGCATGATCTTCGAAGGCAAGTCACCGCGCTGGTTCTGCCGCGCTTGCGAACATCGATGGGGAGCGATGTGATGCGGCGTTAGATCCGAAGTTCATTCGACAGGAGTCGCATCATGATCGATCTCGACACCTGGACGACGCCTAACGGCCGCAAAATTTCCGTGATGCTCGAAGAGTGCGGACTCGAATATTCGGTGCATCCGGTGAATATCCGCGACGGTGAGCAATTCAAGCCGGAGTTCGTCGCGATCTGCCCCAACAGCAAGATTCCCGCGATCGTGGACAATGACGGCGGCGTCTCGATTTTCGAGTCGGGTGCAATCCTGGTTCATCTCGCGGAGAAAACCGGCAAGCTGCTGCCGTCAAAAAATCCCGCGCGCGCGAAAGTGCTCGAATGGCTCTTCTTTCAGATGGCGAACATCGGCCCGATGCTCGGGCAGGCGAATCATTTCATCAACGCGGCGCCCGAAAAACTTCCCTACGCGATCGACCGCTACACGACTGAATGCGCGCGGCTGCTCAAAGTGATGGACGATCAGCTCGCGCGCACGGAATACATCGCGGGCGACTACTCAATCGCGGATGTCGCGCTCTATCCGTGGGTGGCCGTGGGATTTTCTCCAATCAAGGCGGCGAAGGCCGATGTGGTCGGTGAGGGCGGCAACGTCGCGCGATGGATCGCTGCGATCGGCGAGCGTCCCGCCGTGACAAAGGGTATGGCGGTGCCGCAGGTCTGATCGATCCGGCTAAAGCCGAGGCAACCGATTGATCGAGAACATCAGCGCCTCGGGATCACGTCCGCCCGACGCGGCGCCCCTCGGCGCGACCTCGTCGATTCGCTTCAGTTGTCTCGTTTTTCATGATGGGGATTTAGTGCGATTCGCCCGCCCATGTACACCACCAGGTTGGCGGGAAATGCGGGAAATGAGCAGGTTCTCGAATCATTTGACAGCGTGCGGCGAGATAGGGTCGAATCGCGACGAGAATTAGGATGCGATACAGCGCACTCAACGACCTCCGCGTAATCGATCTGACGCATTTCATCGCGGGCCCTTACGCGACCAAACTGCTCGCCGACATGGGCGCCGACGTGATCAAGGTCGAGCCGCCGTGGGGCGAAGGCGGGCGCAAACTCGGACCAAATCGGAATGGCGATGCGCACGACGAGTTATCCGATCGCGGCGGACTGTTCGCGTTTCTGAATCTCAACAAACGCGCGATCACGCTGAATCTCAAACACGATCGCGGCCGCGAGTTGCTCGCGCGCCTTCTCGGCGGCGCCGATCTGCTGGTCGAGAACTTCGCGCCGGGCACGCTCGCCTCGTTCGGACTAGCGCCCGAAGAACTGATCGCGAAATTTCCGAAGCTCTCGGTGATCTCGATTTCCAATTTCGGGCAGGACGGGCCTGAGCGCGGCGGCGCGTTGAATGACCTGGTGCTGTTCGCGCGCGGCGGATGGACTTTTCCGGTCGGCGAGCGCGACCGCGCGCCGCTGACGCCGCCCGGCTCGCTGGCGCAATACGTCGGTGCGGTTTACGGGGCGATCGGCGCGTTGCAGGCAATCGCGGCGCGCGACGCCGGCCTCGGTCGCGGCCAGCACGTCGATATCTCGCTGCTGGAGGCGACCGTCGCGACCATGATCTACGAAACCGTCTCGTTCCAGTATTCGGGAATCGTGCGCGGCCGCGAGGGTAAACGATTTGCGGTCGGGCCGTTCATGATCGTGACGCTCAAATGCAAGGACGGTTACGCCGGGCTGCATTGCGTGACCGACAAGCAGTTCGAGGGGCTTTGCGATCTGATGGGACGTTCCGAACTGCTCGCCGATTCGCGCTTTCGCACCGCGCTGGATCGCTACACCAACAACGATGCGCTGCTGAAGATCGTCGAGGAGTTTTTTATCGATCGCGATCGCAAGTGGCTCTATGGCGAGGGACGGCGGCGCGCGATTCCGCTGGTGCCGATTCCGAGCGTCGCCGAGGTGATGGATTGGGAACAGACCAGGGCGCGCAACTATTTCGAGACGATCGATGATCCGGTGCTCGGAAAAATCCGCGTGCCGGGAACGCCGCTCCGCCTGACGTCGCATCGCGCGGAGAACTCGCGGCCGGCGCCGCGGCTCGGCGAACACAACCAGGAAATCCTCGCGGCGAATCTCGGACTGAGTCGCGCCGAAATCGACGCGCTCAAACAATCGGGCACGATATGAAAACGATCTTTGACGGCAAGCTTAGAGTTCTCGACCTCGCGATGGGATGGGCCGGTCCGCTCGTCGGCCAGATGTTCGCCGAGATGGGCGCGGAAGTGATCAAGGTCGAGGACACGCAGCATTTCGACTGGTGGCGCGGCTCGCTCTCGATAGCGGCGCCGGAGATGCAGCCGATCGAGCGTTCATCGCCCTTCAACACAGCCAATCGCGGCAAGCGCGGAATCACGCTCGATCTCGCGAGTCCGCGCGGAATCGAAGTCCTGCAGCGGCTGATAAAAGTTTCGGACGTGCTGATCGAAAACTACAGTCCGCGCGTGATGGAGAAGCTCGGACTGCCGTACTCCGCGGTCGCCGCGATCAATCCGCGGATGATCATGATCTCGATGCCGTCGTTCGGCAGCGACGGCCCCGAATGCGAGACGCGCGGCTACGGCAATACGGTCGAGGCGATGGCTGGCGTCACCGGCCTGATGGGTTATCACGACTCCGAGCAGCGCTACACGCTGAGCAATGCGCTTGGCGATCCCGTCGGCGGATTGCACGGAACTTTCGCGTTGCTCGCGGCGCTGCATGAGCGCCAGCGCACTGGCCGCGGGCAGTGGGTCGAGCTCGCGCAGGTTGAAGCGCTGATTCCGTTCGTGACGCGCGCGATGCTCGAGTACCAGTTCACGGGCGAGGCGCCGAAGCCGCGCGGCAATCGGCATCCTGAGCACGCGCCGCATGGAATCTATCGCGCGGCTGGCGAGGAAGCGTGGATCGCGATTGCCTGCGAGAGCGATGCGCAGTGGAAAAATCTCGCGATCGCGCTGTCACTCGGTCATCTGGCGAATGACCCTCGCTTTGCCGACGCGCGAAGCCGCAAAGCCAACGAAGATGCGCTCGATGCGGAACTGTCGCGCGCGATTGCCGAAGCGGACGCTGACGAATGCGTCGCGCGGCTGCGCAATGCGGGCGCGCTCGCGGCGCCGGTTAATTCAGCGCCCGCCGTGATGAGCGATCCGCAGTTGCAGAGCCGCGAGTATTTCGTCGCGATCGATCGCGCCGTCGTGGGAACGCATCTGTATCCGGGTGCAGTTGCGAATCTGCCCGAGACTCCGCTCCGCGATGACGCTCCTGCGCCGCTGCTCGGCGAGCACAATCGCGCCGTATTCAGCGAGGTGCTCGCGATGAGCGATGCTGAAATCGCGGAGCTCGAGGAAGCCGGCATCATCGGCTCTGCGCCGCGGCAATATCGCGCCGCGTCGTGATCGTTTCGGCTAGTTCAGTCCGACGCTGTCCTTCGGGACGAAGCCAGTCGTACCTTTGAACGCGCCGTCGAGCACTTCGATCTGCGAGCCGCGATCGTCACTGCGGAGGATTTTCACCGGCGTGTTGTTGTCCACTTGCTTCGCCGCAAGGCCTTCGCCGAGACCGCCGATCATCCCGCCGACGCCGCCCTGCTTCTTGAGATCCATGAGTTTTACGAATGTGTCTTCGTCGGGATAGACGGCCACGGTGCTCTCGCCGTTGTGCGCCACCAGTTTGTGACCGCATCCTGAGATCGCAAGCGCGATTCCCAGCGCCAATGCGCAAAAGATCAGCGTCGAAATTCGCATCAGAAACGTCCTCCTGGGTCGCCTGCGCCAATGCCCGCCGCGGCTCGTCCCGACTCGACATTTAGCACGATGCCCGGTGAAGCGAATATCTTGCGCTCCAGAGTGCGTGCGCCTGATTTCACCGAATCGTCAAAATTGCGAGCATTCCAGTGCCATGTTACTCTCGCTGATTCATGCTCGGCGCGTGACGGCGCCGAAACGATCGCAATGAGAATCGGCCTAATCTCTGACACGCACATTCCTGAAGCATGCGAGCATCTGCCGCTCAGGGTGTTCGAGGTTTTCGCCGGAATCGATCTCGTGATGCACGCCGGCGACGTTTATGTGAATCGCGTGCTCGACGAACTGTCACGCATCGCGCCGGTGATCGCTGCGCTCGGCAACGGTGACGAGGGCCTCGACGGCCATCGCTACAGCCTCGATCCCGACGATCGCGTACGCGAAGCGCATCTGATCGAAATCGAGGGCGTGCGAATCGGTTTGGTTCACGCGATTCCGACGCCGGACGAAACTTCGGAGGAAGTTTTCGCGCGCGCGATGGAGCGCGAGTTCGGCGGCCCGGTCGATGTGATCGTGCAGGGGCACAGCCATATCGAGGGCGTGATGCGATTCGGCGCCACGATGGTGATCAATCCGGGGAGCGCGACCCTGCCGCGCAATTTGATCGGAGTGCCCGGCACGGTTGCAATTTTGGAAATTTCAAACGGCGGCCAGATTTCGGCCGAGATAATCAGCCTGGCTTGACCCCGCGCGCACGCGCTACCGGCCGCTCTTGATAGGAGGAATCATTGTCCGCGGAAAATCCAGCGTCGGCGACCAAACGAACGGTCACGATGGAAAAAATCGTCAATCTGTGCAAGCGCCGCGGAATTGTGTTCCCTACCAGCGATATTTACGGCGGTCTCGGCTCCACCTTCGATTACGGACCGCTCGGCGTCGAACTCAAGCGCAACGTCAAAGAGGCGTGGTGGCGCGAGATGGTGCAATATCGCAGCGACGTGATGGGGCTGGACTCCGCGATTTTTCAGCATCCGCGCACCTGGGAAGCGTCGGGGCATCTGCAGAATTTCACCGACCCGATGGTCGATTGCAGGGAATGCCAGCAGCGTTTTCGCGCCGACAAGATCGAGGGCGACAAATGTCCCGAGTGCGGCGGCGAGCTCACCGAGGCGCGCAACTTCAACTTGATGTTCAAAACTTTCATGGGACCGGTCGAAGATACCGCGGCGACAGTTTACCTCAGGCCCGAAACCGCGCAGGGAATTTTTTCGAATTTCGAAAACGTAGTCGATACGCAACGCGTCAAGCTGCCGTTCGGCGTCGCGCAGCAGGGCAAATCGTTCCGCAACGAAATCACCACCGAGAACTTCATTTTCCGCACCCGCGAATTCGAGCAGATGGAGATGGAGTTCTTCGTTAAGCCCGATCCTGCGGAAGAAGAAAAATGGTACCGCTATTGGGTTGATTTCCGCTTCAACTGGCACGTCAAATTCGGCATCAAGGCGGACCATCTGCGCCGCCGCGAGCACGCGACCGACGAGCTCTCGCATTATTCGAGCGGCACGACCGATATCGAGTTTTTGTATCCGTTCGGATGGGGCGAGCTCGAGGGCGTCGCCAAGCGCGGCAGCTTCGATCTCGATCAGCATGCCAAGTTCAGCGGCAAGCCCCTTACCTATTTCGACGAGGAAGCGAAAGCGCGCTACCGGCCGTGGGTGATCGAGCCTGCGCTTGGCGTCGATCGCGCGATGCTCGCATTTTTGCTCGACGCCTACGATGAAGACGTCGTCGAGGAGGAATCGCGAATCGTGCTGCGGCTCGACCCGCGGCTCGCGCCGATCAAGGTCGCGGTGTACCCGCTGCTCAGAAAAGCCGGGCAGCCGGAAAAGGCGATCGCGGTGCGCGATACGCTGAAGCGGCACTTCACGGTGGCGTACGATCAGGCCGGGTCGATCGGGCGACGCTATCGCCGGCAGGACGAAGTCGGCACGCCGTATGGCGTCACGATCGATCATCAGACGATGGACGATGATACGGTAACCTTGCGCGATCGCGATTCGATGTCGCAGGAACGGGTGCCGATCACGCGCCTGGTGGAAGAAATAAGCGATCGGATCGGCTGGACAAAGTAACCGCGCCGGCATCCGCGCCGCGCGCGCGGAGGTTTGCGCCCGGTGCTGCTGAGGCCGGTTCATGAACGAATTATGATCGCGAGAGTCTGCAACGCGGAACGCGCGAGACGGGAGCAACGATAAGATGGGTCGCATTCATCCTGAGATATTTTTCTTCGGCGCGGGCGTCGCGGAAGGACGCGCGTCGATGCGCAATCTGCTCGGCGGCAAGGGCGCCAACCTGTCCGAGATGGCGTCGCTCAAATTGCCGGTGCCGCCCGGCTTCACGATTTCGACTGAGGTCTGCAACTACTTCTACGATCACGGCCACAAGTATCCGAAGGGCCTCGCGGACGGCGTCGCGAAGAGCGTCGCGCGAGTCGAAAAAGCGCTGGGCCGCAAATTCGGCGACGCGCAAAATCCGCTGCTCGTTTCGGTTCGCTCCGGCGCGCGCGTGTCGATGCCGGGCATGATGGACACCGTGCTCAATCTCGGACTCACCGACGAAACCGTGCAGGGCCTCGAAAAGGTCAGCGGCAATCCGCGCTTTGCGTGGGACTCGTATCGGCGCTTCTGCCAGATGTTCGGCGACGTCGTGCTGGGATTGAAGCCGGAGGACAAAAACGCCGCCGACCCGTTCGAGGAAATAATCGACCACAAGAAAATCACGCGCGGCGTCAAGCAGGACACCGATCTCAACGTCGATGACTTGCAGGAACTGGTCAGCGAATTTCGCGCGCTGATCCGGAGCCGCGTCGGGTGCGACATCCCGCAGGATCCGAACGAGCAGCTATGGATGGCGATTGGCGCGGTGTTCGGTTCGTGGAACAACGATCGCGCGATCGCTTATCGGCGCATCAATAATATTCCGGGCGACTGGGGCACCGCGGTCACAGTGCAGTCGATGGTGTTCGGCAACCTCGGCGACGACTGCGCAACTGGCGTCGCATTCACGCGCGATCCGGGCACCGGCGAAAAAGGAATCTACGGCGAGTTTTTGCCCAACGCGCAGGGCGAGGATGTCGTCGCGGGAATCCGCACCGGGCGCTACATCAGCATCAAGGCGAGCCGCGTATGGGCCGAGCGCAGCGGCATCAGCGAAGCTGAGCGCGCATCGAACTTCTCGACGCTCGAAGAGAGCTTCCCCGCGGTTTACAAGGAGTTCCTCAAGATCTCGAACCAGCTTGAACGACATTTTCGCGATTGCCAGGACATGGAGTTCACGATCGAGCGCAACCGCCTCTTCATGCTGCAGACCCGCACGGGCAAGCGCACGGCCGAAGCGGCGGTGCGGATCGCGGTCGATATGGCGGACGAGAAACTGATCGATCGCAAGACGGCGCTGAGGCGCGTCGAGCCCGAACAACTCGAACAGTTCCTGCATCCGCGGCTCGACCCCGGCGCGAAGAAGAACGTGATCGCGCGCGGATTGCCGGCGTCGCCGGGCGCCGTGAATGGCGAGGTGGTGTTTTCCGCCGATGAAGCCGTGGCAGTCGCGGCATCCGGCCGCAAAGTGATCCTGGTGCGCGTCGAAACTTCGCCTGAAGACATCCACGGGATGAACGTGGCGGAAGGAATTTTAACTGCGCGCGGCGGGATGACGAGCCACGCGGCGGTGGTCGCGCGCGGGATGGGCAAGTGCTGCGTCGCGGGATGCTCGGCGCTCGAAATTGATTACGGCGCGGGCACGATGTCGGCGAACGGGGCAGTGATCCGGCGCGGCGAGTACATCACGCTCGACGGCTCGGCGGGCGAGGTGATCGCGGGACGCGTCGCGACCGTCGATCCTGAGATGCCGCCGTTTTTTAAGAAATTTTTGTCGTGGGCGGACAAGGAACGCCGCCTGGGCGTTCGCGCCAATGCCGATACGCCGCACGACGCGAGGGTCGCGCGCGATTTCGGCGCTGAAGGAATCGGGCTTTGCCGCACCGAGCACATGTTTTTCGAACCGGAACGAATCGAAGCGGTGCGCGAGATGATCATGGCGGAGAACGCGAAGCAGCGGGGCAAAGCGCTAGCGAAGATTCTACCGATGCAGCGCGGCGACTTTGCCGGAATTCTGAAAGAGATGGCCGGATTGCCGGTCACGATTCGATTACTCGATCCGCCGCTGCACGAATTTCTGCCGCGCGAGGAGGACGAGATACGCGACCTGGCGATCAAGATCGGCACCACGCCCGAGCATCTGAAGCAGGTGCGCGAGAGTCTCTTCGAGTTCAACCCGATGTTGGGCCATCGCGGTTCGCGCCTCGGCATCAGCTATCCGGAAATATACAAGGCGCAGGCGCGCGCGATCCTCGAGGCGGCGTGCGAGTTGCGCAAGCAGAATGTCAAGGCGATGCCTGAAATCATGCTGCCGCTGATCGGCGAGCGCAAGGAATTCGAGATTCTCGCCTCGGAGATTCGCGAAGTCGCGGCCGAAGTTTTCAAGGAGCAGGGCGTCAAGGTGGCGTACACGATCGGCACAATGATCGAAGTGCCGCGAGCGTGCGTGACCGCCGATCAGATCGGTGCGGTGGCCGAGTTCTTTTCATTCGGCACCAACGATTTGACGCAGATGACGTACGGAATTTCGCGCGACGACTCCGGGAAATTTCTCGACGACTACGTGCGCCGCGAGATTTACAAGAAAGACCCGTTCCAGGAACTCGATCCGAACGGCGTCGGCGAGCTGATGCGAATCGGCATCGAGCGCGGACGCAAGGCGAACAAGTCGCTGAAGATCGGCATCTGCGGCGAGCACGGGGGCGATCCAGCGAGCGTCAAGCTGTGTCATCGGCTCGGGCTCGACTACGTATCGTGCTCGCCGTACCGGATCCCGGTCGCGCGGCTCGCCGCGGCGCAGGCTGCGATCGAAGCGACGCAGACGAAGAAGGAATTCAAGGACGTGTAGCGAGGCGCGAGCGCGGCGGCTCTCTACTCGGCGTATTTTTTTTCGAGCGCCTGGTATTCGTCCACGCCCATCAGCCGCACGAAATCGCCGAACACATTTGATTTCGTACCGACGCTGAGTTGCCCCGTGCGCTTCAGCTCGATCATCAATGAGCGCATCGTGTCGAACGCCGCGAGCATCGTTCCGATGTGAATCGTCAGCTTGAATGGATATTTTTTCAGCTCGTCGAGCGGCAGCAGATCGCCATTGTACACCAGCGGCAAGTCGCCGATTTTTTCGGCGTACAAGCGCAAGTCGTCGAGCGTCTTGATGCCATCGACGAAAATCAAATCGGCGCCTGCTGCTCGATAGGCGCGAGCGCGGCGCTCGACGTCGTCCCATCCGTTGACTTGCAGGGCGTCGGTGCGCGCGATGATCACCAGGTCGCGATCGCGCCGCGCGTCGCAGGCCGCGCGCACTTTCGGCGCCATCGCGTCCATCGCGATCACCTGCTTGCCCGCAAGGAAGCCGCATCGCTTCGGAAAAACCTGGTCTTCGATATGCAACGCCGACGCGCCCGCGTCTTCGTATTCGCGAACGGTGCGCCACACGTTGAGCGGATTGCCGTAGCCAGTGTCGGCGTCGCAGATCACCGGCACATCGACGGCTTGCGAAATCGCGCGCGCGTTCGCGACCATCTCGGTCATCGTGAGCAAGCCGAGATCGGGGTATCCCCTGGCTGCTGCGGTGCCGAAACCGGTCATATAGACCGCGTCGAAGCCGGCGCTTGCCGCGAGCTTCGCCTGCAGGCAATCGAACACGAATGGCGCCACGATAAGATTGCCGCTCGCAAGCATCTCGCGGAGCCGCGCTCTCGGCTGATTCATCGGAATCTCCTTGTGTGAGAGAAAAAAGACGGATTGATGCGCGCGACGGCGACGGGCCCGAGCCTCGCGCTCAAGCGAAGTAATCTTCGGCGCGAATCGATGGAACCTCGAGCTGGAACACGCGGCTGTTGCGCAGCACCTTCAACTGGATGTTCTCGCCGGGGTTGTGATTGCGCAGCGCCTCGTACAGCAGGCGGCGATCGTTCACCTCATTGCCGTTGATTTCGAGCAACAGATCGCCCTGCTGCAATCCCGCCTTCTCGCCCGGTCCGCCGGGCATCACGCCCGCCACCACGACGTGCTCCCGCAGCGTGTACGACAGCAGGCCCAGCCACGCGCGCGGGGCGGCGGTTACGCGGCGGCCGAATTTCGTAAGCTCGTCACGCACGGTGAGTACGTTGTCGCCCGGTACGCCCAGAATCGCACGGCTCAGATCGGCGAAATTCAGGTACGACACCCCGATTACCTGCGACCTGGCATTGCAAATCGGCCCGCCGCTCATCCCGATATTGAGCGACGACGCGGTGACGCAGACGCATCTGTCGAGCACGAATTCCCACACCGCATCGAACGGCCCGAGGTAGGTGATGATGCCGCAATCGGCGCATCGCTTTTCACCGCCCATGCTCGAAACCGTGAATGCCTCCTGCCCGATGACGCAACTGTCGCTCGAAACCACCTCGACGAATGGCAGGCGTTCGCGATCGATCTTCAGCACGCCGAGTCCGGTGGTGTAATCCTTGCCGACGATTTTCGCTTCGTGCTGCTCGCCGTCCGGCAGCGTCACGATTACGTTCTGCGCCCCGAGCAGCAGGTAGTGCACCGTCAGGATGAGACCGTCGCTGCTGATGATCGTGCCGGTGCCGCGCCGATCGGTGCCGAGTCCGATCGCGGTCGAGACGTGCGTCGCGGGGATGTGCGAATGCACGCCGACGGTGGCGCGCAGAACTTTCTCAAGCACTAGTGGCGGGGCATTCACGATCGTAGTTTCCTGCGAATTAGGCTAGGACCGCAGGCTCAGTGTTTCAAGCGGCGGCGCGCGAAAAAAAGGGTGGTCCTCAATGAGGGCCACCCTGCATCGTTAGCGAAGAAAATTACCTGGCGTTTTTCAGCGGAGCTTCAGGCGTCGCGATTTCATTCGCGCGAATCGTGAGCAACTGCAGCGCCTGTCCGAGATCGAGTTCGCTGTACTTTTGATTCGAGTATAGCTCGTCGAGTTGCTTGACCGCCTTATCGGAAGACACGTCATTCATCGAAAGCTGACCCGACAATTGATGGATGATCTTGCGTGCGCCCTTCCAGTGGAACAGATCGGCCGCGATGTTGAGGCCGTCGAGCTTGCCGATACTCACGCGCATCGCGTCCGAGTACCCGTTGACGTACCCGTCCTTGGCGGCGGTGTTGAGCCGATTCCAGAAACTCCCATCGTGATTAGCTTTGGGTGAGGCGAACGCCACTGCCCAGCTCGCGAGGAAACCGAGCAACACGCCGGAAGCAAATTTCTTCATTTCGCGATGTTCCTCCCTCCGTGGGGAATTCTGTACCAAAAATACGCCGGTAACACAAAAAACATTTCTGCCATCGATGGCGTCAGCGGAGAGGTTTCTCTTTGAATTCCAGTCTGAGGGCGCGCCTACCCGGCTCGAAGCCGCCGCGACCACCCGATCCGCCACCCACCACGCCTGGTACTCTAGAATAATCCAGCACGCCGGTAAATAGCTGGAAAATCGAGTCAGGCGGGCTCTGCGGGAACGCCTTGCGAGGATATAATCGGGATTGAAGGACCGCGCCCGGCGATGCCATCCTCACTTTGGCGCGCGATAAGCCCATGTCGATCTACCAACACGTACTCACGTTTATCCACAGACCGCGCGCGGAGTCATTCGAGCAGCTTGCGATCGAGGTATTTCGCCATCAGTTCGCTTCGGTCACCGCGTATCGCAATTACTGCCTTGAGCTTGGTGTTGATTCCTCTGCGGTAAAGCGCATCGACGATATCCCCGCGGTCAGCAACGTCGCGTTCAAGTACGTCGATTTGTCCGACGAATCGAGCGCGCAATCACGCGACGCGCTCACATTTCTAACGAGTGGCACGACCCAGGGGCGCGAGCGGCGCGGACGCCACGCCGTGCCGAGGCCTGAAATTTATCGTGCGTCGGCAATCGCGCATTTGCGGACGATGCTGTTTCCCGACGATCGCAAAACCGCGATGCTCGCGCTGCATCCCACCGCGGACGCGATGCCGGAGTCGTCGCTGGCGACGATGATCGGATGGTGCATCGCGGAGTTCGGTAGCGGAAGAACTTTCAGCGCGGCCTCACGCGAGGGCGTCGATCTGAAAGGCGCGATGGATTTTCTCGACGACGCAGAAACGCGACGCGAACCGGTGTGCATCATGGGAACGACGGCGGCATTCGCGGCGCTCAATTCGGCGGCTCGCGAACGCGGCGTGAATGTTTCGCTGGCGGCGGGCTCGCGCCTGATGGATACAGGCGGTCTCAAGGGCCAGGCGATGCCGCTTTCCGCGGCGGCAGTGATCCAGAACGCGCAGGCAAATTTCGGAATCGCGCCCGCGATGGTCATCAACGAGTACGGGATGACCGAACTGTGTTCGCAGCTTTACGACGCGACCGAGTTCAATTGCCGCGACGCCGCGACTTCGCGCGAACGATTCAAGCTGGCGCCGGCGTGGCTCCGCGTCAGCGCGCGCAACCCCGCTACGCAACGGCGCGTCGATGACGGCGAACCCGGACTGCTGACGTTCTTCGATCTGGCGAATGTCGGCTCAGTCTCTGCCGTGATGAGCGAAGATGTCGGCATCGTCGAGGGCGATCGTGTACGCGTGATCGGCCGTTCCGCGATGGGTGCGGCGCGAGGATGCGCGCTCGCGATCGGTCAGTTCGCAAAAGCCGCCGCGCCGGACGGTCGAGAAATTGCGAGGCCGGCGCAATGACGAAGTCCGCGCTCGAGACTGAGGCGAATCGCATCGGCGAACCGATCGAGATGGTCGCGCCGCTTTCGTCGGCGCCGTCGCTCGCAGACATCGATGCCACCCGCGTGGCGCTCCGCGATGCGTCCCGCAAACCAATCGCGCCATCTCGAATCGCCGATGCGATCGCGCGCGCAATCTCTCTTTGGCGCGATCGACAGCATCCGCGGCGCGTCGATGCGGTCGCGCGAATCACGCGCAACGCCGGATTCTCACTCCCGCTGATGAACGATTCGATCGACGCCTTGTTGCGGCCGTTCACGCGCGAAGCGTTGGCGACGCTCGCCGAACGAGTCACTCGGCGCGGCGCGAGGAAGCAGGCCGAGTTGCTCGGTTTCATCATGGCGGGCAACGTCGCTGGTGCGGGATTGCACGAAGTTGCGATCGCGCTCGTTGCCGGCGCGACGCTGCTGGTCAAGACCGCGTCCAATGAGCCGATTTTTTTTGCCGAGTTTGTCCGCACGCTCGCGGATATCGATCCTGAAGTTGCGTCGCGAATCGCGGTTTTCTCCTGGCCTCGAGATCGCATCGATCTTACGGCGGCGCACGTAGCCAACTGCGATCTCATCGTCGCTTATGGTGACGACGCGACGATCGCCTCGATTGCGGCTCGCAACCTGATCGGTTTCGGCAGTCGCGTCAGCGGCGCGGTGGTCGCCGGAAGCGCGGCCATATCCTCGCAGATCGACACGATGACAGATTTGCTCGCGCGCGACGTCGCGTACTTCGAACAGCTCGGCTGCCTTTCGCCGCATCATATTTTCGTTGTCACGCCGCGGCCGGAAATCGCGAGCAAGTTTGCAAATGAAATGTCCGTCGCGTTCGAGCGATTGTCGAAATCGATGCCGCCTGCGAAAATCCCCCTGATCGACGCGGCTAAAATTTTAAGCGTCCGCGAGAATGCGCGATGGCGCCGCATTTCCGGTGATACGATTCAGCTCATGGAAGGTCCGCAACTCGGATGGACGGCGATTTTCGATCCTGATGCAGCGTTTTCGGTATCGCCAGGGTTTCGCACGGTCGTCATCAGCGCCGTTCGCGACTGGCAGGATCTTCGGTTCCGGCTGCTTCCAGCGAAAGGTCTTATTGAAGCGTTTGGATTTTCCGGCAATCAATCCGAGTTGGCGGATTTTCGCGCGCTCGCGGGCGAACTCGGCATTTCGTACGTCGCGCAAGTCGGCGAGATGCAGTCGCCGCCACTGGATTGGCCACATGGCGGCGGCGCGTTTCTCGACGCTATGATCGGAGTGCGATGACTGAACTCCACGAACTGTTTCTCAAGCGGCTGGCGCAAACTTCGGACGCGCCGATCGCGCTCGAAATTTCACGCGCCGAGGGATGCTGGCTCGTCGCGGCGGACGGCAGGCGCTATCTCGATTTGATTGCCGGCATCGGCGTGTCGGCGCTCGGCCACGGCCATCCCAACGTCATCGCCGCGATTGAAGCGCAGGCGCGCCGCCATCTGCACGTGATGGTCTATGGCGAATACGTGATCGAGGCCCAGGTGCAACTCGCGCGGCGACTGACTGAGCTGCTGCCGACAAAACTCGAACGCGTTTACTTCACGAATAGCGGCGCCGAGGCAATCGAAGGCACGCTCAAGGTCGCGCGCAAAGCGACCGGACGCGAAGCATTCGCGGCCTTTGACGGTGCGTATCATGGCGACACGATGGGGGCGCTCGCGCTTGCGGGAAATCCCGCGTTTCGCGCGCCCTTCGGCAATTTGCCCGGTCCCGTGCGTCATCTTCCGTTCGGCGATTCCGCCGCGCTCGATCAGATCGATTCGACGATCGCCGCCGTTGTGATCGAACCCGTTCAAGCCGAAGGCGGCGTGCGAATACCGGCGGCTTCGTTCATGCGATCGTTGCGCGATCGATGCGATCAGGTTGGCGCGCTGCTTGTTTTCGACGAAGTGCTGACCGGCTTCGGGCGCACCGGCAAGCTTTTCGCTCTCGAACATTTCGGCGTCGTGCCAGACATCATCGTGATGGCGAAAGCGCTCGGCGGCGGGATGCCGCTCGGCGCGTTCTGCGGCAGCGACGATCTGATCGGCACATTGTCGCACGATCCACCGCTCGGACACCTCACGACTTTCGGCGGCCATCCACTGTCGTGCGCCGCCGCGCTCGCCTCGCTCGAAGTGATCGTGGCGGACGACCTGAGCGCGCGCGCCGCCATGATCGGCGCGGATCTCGCTCGGCGCTTGCGCGAAATCAACGCGCCCGAGATGACGGCGATTCGCGCAATCGGATTGCTCATCGGGATCGAATTTGCCGAGGCGCAATTCGCGCATCGTTTCGTCGCGGAGACAATCTCGCGCGGCGTGATCGTCAACTGGACGCTGAATGCCGACAAGGTGGTCCGACTCGCACCGCCGCTCACGATCGAAGCCGCGGAAATCGATTTCGCAGTTGCGAGGATGATCGAAGCCCTTGATGCGACGCGGCAGGAACGTCAAGTTGTCCGGTAGTAGTTTGCGGTCCTCCGAGGCGGGGAATTCCAATGGCGGAAGGGCAGCGATGAACGTCAGGGAAGTTGAAGCGCGGTCGGCGCCGAGGTTCCCGGACGTCTTGCGCACCACTTCAGAGCTGGAGTGGACCAAAGACGACGAGGAATCCCTCCGCACGATCAAGCTCGGCACCGCGCTCGGCGTGCTGATGCTGGTCGCGTATCTCGAGTACGATCTGCGCATCCGCGGACACGGGGGCATCGGCGCGACCTTTCACTGGATCATCCTCGGCGGCACCGCGGTGTTTTTCGGCACCCTTTGGACGCGCGCATTCCGGCGCCAGTGGAAGCTGTGGACGTTTTCGATCTCCTTATTCCTGATGTGGATGTTCACGATCATCAGCGCCTCGACGCGCGATCCCGAGTCGCGCTTCATCACGATGGCGCTCTGCCCGATGGCGACCGCGTCATTCGTAAACTGGGGACCACGCTGGCAGTTTTCGATGGCGGCGATTTCGCTCGCGACCTTCAGCGCCGCGCAATATTTCGTGCCGATCGAGAACCCGTTCATCATGTACCAGTGGCTGGGATTGGTGGCCGCGCTCGGAATCGCGCAGTTCACCGCGATCTACATCGATCGCTATCGCCGCCGGCTGAGCCGGCAAGTCGAGGATCTCGAGGAGGCGGCGCGCTTTCGCCAGAACCAAATCGCCACCATGGCGCATGACATACGGAGCCCGGTCGCCGCGCTCAGCGGCTACGTCAATCTGCTGGAAGAGGATCACGCTGATGCAAAGGAGCGCGCCGACGTCCTCGGGCGAATCGGCTCGACCGCGTGGTACATGGACCTGCTCGTCAGCAACGTGCTGGATTTGTACCAGGTGCAGGAACGCAACATCGTGGCGTCTCCGATCGATCTGGATCCGAATCTTCTGCTCGCCGAGATAACCGCGGATTGCGCGGTGCAGGCGCGCCGCCGTCATCTCTCGCTCCGCACCGAATTTTCGAGCCTCCCGCCGTGCCGGCTCGATCCGCGCCATTTCGAGCGCATCGTGAGAAATCTGATCGCGTTTGCGATCGTTCGTTCCGTCACCGACGAAGTGGTCCTGCGAACCGCGCTGCGCGGCCGCTGGATCGTCGTCGAGGTCACTGACGACGGCCCCTCGCCGACTCCGGACGAGCTTGCCACGCTGTTCGATGCGCCCAGCAGCGACGGCCGGAGAGGCCGTGCGCGAGGTCTGGGATTGTACATCGCGCGGGCGATGGCGCGAGCGGCGGGCGGACGCATCGAGGCGCGCTACGCCGGCGCGCGCGGGATCACACTGACCGCCGAGTTGCCGATCGAAGCGGCGCCGCGCCAACGTCAACTGGATTAAAGCATCGCGCTTGCCCCATGATCCACAATGGTCTAGCGTCAACGCGGGACCGGACGAGCAAACATTCTCACGAACTTCGTTAACTACTCCCGGCCGCCCGCGCGATTGGCGTCACGCTCTCACAAACAACTCGGCGAATTCGAACTGATCTCGCGTTTGTGCGCCGGTATTCGCCTCGGCCGCAGAACCATTCTCGGCCCCGGCGACGATTGCGCGATCATTTCCGCTTCGCGGCGGAATTTGCTTCTCACCGTGGATTCGATGGTCGAGGGCGTTCATTTCGACTTGCGCTGGGGACGACCTGCGCTGCTCGGCGCGCGTTCGCTCGCGGTGAATCTCAGCGACATCGCCGCGATGGGCGGAAGTCCAACCGCGTGCGTCGTCAATCTCGCGGTTCGCGACGGCGTCGGCCAAAGGACTCTCGACCGCATCTACGCGGGACTCAGAAATTCGGCGCATGAAGCAGGCGTCGATATCGTCGGCGGCAACATCACGCGCGCGAGCGATTTGTCGATCACGATCGCGCTGCTCGGCGAAGTCACGGGCGGCGCCGCGATGCGGCGCGATAGCGCGCGGCCTGGCGACGAAATTTTTGTCACCGGCGCCTTGGGCGACGCCGCGCTCGGATGGCGCTTGCTATCCGGAGAGCTCACGGCCCGCGGGGTTGCGCGTTCCTATCTGGTGGATAGATTTTTCCGGCCGCCCAATCGCCTTCGCGCCGGACAGCGCCTTGCCGCGATCGATCCCACACCTTCGGCGATTGATATAAGCGACGGACTTCTGCAGGACCTCGGCCACATCCTCGAACGCAGCCGCGTCGGCGCGGAGATCGATGCGTCGAGCATTCCGCTCTCTCCCGCCTATCGCGCCGTGATGGGCGACGATATTTCTTACGCATTCAGCGGCGGCGAAGATTATGAGCTGCTCTTTTGTTTGCGGCCGGGCTATCGGGAATCGGAACTGACGCGCCGCTTGCGGGCGCCAGTTCGGCGCATCGGGCGCATCACGCGACAAAAGCGGCTCGAAGTGATTGGTTCGCTTCAACCGGATCTTTCAAAGCACGGCGCCGGATGGGATCAGTTACGGTCTTCGCCGCTCAAACGATTAGACTAGTGACTGAATTGCCATGATGATCCTGCTACTGCCAGTCGCGGTCATGATTCTGATTCTGCTAAGCGGTTTGCTGGCGGCGTCCGAAACTGCGATCTTTTCGCTCACCCGCCTCGAACACACGCGCGAGCAACTCGGCACTTCGGTGCAGAATGCGATCGAACGATTGATGCGCCAGCCGCTTGAATCGCTGGTGGTCGTGATCGGATTGAATGAGGCGTGCAACATTTTTGCCGAATGCCTCGCCACGATTTTTCTGCTTGCCTGGCTCGGCGACAGGCTCGGTCCCTACGTCGCCGCGCCCACGATGTTCCTGATTGTCTTGCTGTTCTGCGATATCACGCCCAAGACTTTCGCGCTCGGATTTCCGGGAGTGATCGCGTGGCTCACGGCCCGTCCATTGGCGGTGCTGGTCAATTTGGTTCAGCCCGTCGCGCGCCTCTTCGCGCCGGTCGAGGCAGCGCCGAAGCCGGAACCGGTTTCGGAGGCGGAGTTCAAGGCGTTGCTGAGGCTCGGCGAGGATCAGGGCCAGGTTCAGCCGGAGGAGCGCGCGCTGATTCATCGGATTTTCGATTTCGGGGCGCGCCGCGCGTCCGAGGTGATGACGCCGCGCGACCGGATTTTCACGATCGATATCGAAACGCCAGCGGCGCAACTGGTTTCTGAAATCGCCCACGAGAGTTTCTCGCGCGTGCCGGTCTATCGCAGCAGTCCGGACAACATCATTGGCATCCTGCACGCCAAGGATCTGGTGGCGCGGCGTCTCGAAGCCGCTCCGCCGCGGATCGAGCGCCTGGTGCGTCCCGCGTATTTCATTCCGCCCGGCAAGGCGCTCGCCGATTTGTTCGACGAGATGCGCCGCGGGCATTTTCAGATTGCGCTGGTGGTCAACGAGTACGGACGCCTGTTCGGCCTGGTGACGCTCGAAGATCTGCTCGAGGAATTGTTCGGCGAGATTCGCGACGAGTTCGATCTCGAAATTCCGGACCTGACCCGGATCACCGATCGCGAATGGACCGTGTCGGGCGCGATTTCGCTCGGCAAACTCGCCGACGCGGTCGCGCCGGCGCGAATTATCGACGTTTACGGCGGCGGCAAAACCTTGAGCAGCCTGATCCTGCGGCGCCTCGGCCGCGTGCCGCGCGCCGGCGAGAAACTCAAGCTCGGCGAATTCAACGTGACGGTCGAGCGCGTGCGCGGCGCCGCCGTCGAGCTCGCGAGGCTCCAGCAATGACCGGGATTGTGCTGATACTCGCGCTGCTCGTGTGCCTCCTGGTGCAGGCATTTTTCGCGGCGTCTGAAATTGCGCTGGTCTCCGCCGACGACTTCAAGTTGCGCGCCGAAAGCGAGACCGGCGACCAGCGATCGACCGTGCTCGGCACTATGCTCATAAATCGCGATCGGCTGCTGGCCTTGACCCTGTCCGGCACCAATCTCGCCACCGTCGTCTCGGCGGTGCTGCTGACCAACTACCTGCATCGCCTCGGCCCCCATCTCGATTACCTCGCGCCCTTTATTCTGACGCCGCTGGTGCTGCTGCTTGGCGAGTCGATTCCAAAATTGCTCGCGCTCAGAAATCCTCATCGCTTCGCGCGACTCGCCGCGCGCCCGCTGCGATTTCTCTCGACTCTGCTGGCGCCGTTCCTGATCGCCGCGACGTTGATGAGCCGGATGCTGCGGCGTCTCGCCGGAGTGCCGCGCGATACCGAAAGCGTATTCTTCAGCCGCGACGATCTTGCGCGATTGATGCGCCGCCGCCACTCCGATTCCCACGCGCCCTCGCACGACGCCATCCTGCCCGCCGAGCAGCAGATGATCAGCCGGCTGTTCCGCTTTTCGCGCGCCGACGCGCGCAAGGCGATGGTGCCGTTGGTGCGCGTGGACGCGGTGCCGGAGGAAACCACGCTCGCGTCCGCGATTGAAACCGTGCGCCGCGAGGGCTTCAGCCGCATTCCTGTCTTTCGCCACCGCATCACGGATATCGTCGGCGTCATTCACGTCTTTGATTTGTTGCAGGCGCCAGATTTGACCCGCCCGGTCAGCGACGTGATGCGCCCGGTCAGTTATTTCCCCGAGTCGATGCCGCTCGATGAAGCGTTGGTGGCGATGCAGCGCACCGGGGAAAATCTCGCCGTAATCGTCGATGAGTACGGCGGTTCCGCCGGCATCCTCACGCTGGAAGATCTGCTCGAGGAAATCGTCGGCGAGATCGAGGACGAGCACGATCTCGGCGAGGAGCTCGCCAAGGTGGTGAACGCGCGCGTCATCTCGGTGATGGGCCGGGCGCCGATCGCCGAACTCAACGATCACTTCGGCCTCAAACTGCCGGAAGCGGACGAGTATGCTACCATCGGCGGACTGGTGGTGGAGCAGCTCGGCCATATTCCCAAGCCTGGTGAAAAATTGAGTATCGGCGATCTGATCATTACCGTCACGCGCAGTGACGCTCGCGCCGTTCGCGAATTGATGGTCACGCTGACCAATCCACTGCGCGCCGAACTCATGAAGCGACGATGACCGAGAAGCGGATTCGCGAAATTCTCGACGGCGTGGCGGCGGGCCAACTCTCGGCCAGCGCGGCCCTCAAAAATCTGCGCGATTTGCCGTTCCAGGATCTCGGATTCGCCAAGCTCGATCGCCATCGCAGCCTCAGGCGCGGCGTGCCCGAAGCGGTTTACGGCGAAGGCAAAACCGCCGGGCAGTTGGCGATCATCGGCCAACGCCTGGCCGATTCCGGCAACAACCTGATCATCACGCGGCTCTCCGCCGACAAGGCGAGCGCGATCAAGCGCAAGCTGCGCGGCCTCGAGTATCACGCCGGCGCGCGCGTTGGCGCGCTGATCAAGGATCGCGTCGAGCCGTCGGGACATGGCGCGATCATGGTCGTCAGCGCCGGCACCTCCGATCTGCCGGTCGCCGAGGAAGCGGCGCTGTGCGCGGAACTGTTCGGCAATCGCGTCGAGCGTGTGTACGACGTCGGCGTCGCCGGCCTGCATCGGCTGACGCATCACCTCGACCTGATTCGCGCGGCGAGCGTGCTGATCGTCGTCGCCGGGATGGAAGGCGCGCTGCCGTCGGTAGTCGCGGGATTGATCGATAAGCCGGTGATCGCGGTGCCGACCAGCGTCGGCTATGGCGCGTCGTTCGGCGGAATCGCGGCGCTGCTCGGGATGCTAAATTCGTGCGCCAGCGGCGTCACGGTGGTGAATATCGACAATGGCTTCGGCGCGGCGCTGGCCGCGACCCTGATGAACCGCGTGGGAATTGCGCGCGATCTGCTCTGATGCCGAAGCGGACCTCACTCACCAGCGGCCGCGCGCGGCGCGCGATGAAGATGGGCGAACTCGCCTCGCAAGTGGGCTCCAGCTACTTGTGGAATCAATTGCGGCGGCCTTTTCTGAGCGCGCCCGCGCGCGAGCGCGAACTGCTCGAAACGCACATCCGCAACGCGCGCCGCGTCGTCGAAGGCTCGCAGCAACTGCGCGGCGCGTTCATGAAGCTCATCCAGATGCTCTCGATGCGCCAGGATTTGCTGCCCGGCGAGGCGCTCGACGTGCTGCGCGCGACGCAATCGAACGTCCCGCCGATGAGCTACTCGACCATCTCCGAGCAGATTCTCCGCGAAATCGGCAAACGTCCCGAAGCGCTGTTCAGGAGTTTCGATCAGACCGCATTCGCCGCCGCATCGCTCGGCCAGGTGCATCGCGCGATCACCCGCGACGGTATCGAAGTCGCCGTGAAGGTTCAGTATCCCGGCGTCGAGGATACCGTCGAGCAGGATCTCGGCAATCTGAAACTGTTGCTGCGAACGCTGCAGGCGCTCGGGCATGACGTGATGCGCCAGGAAATCGACACGGGTGCGATCTACAAGGAACTCGAGCAGCGGCTGCGCGAGGAACTCGATTACGTGAACGAAGCGCGCAACATGACCGAATTCAAGCGCCGCCTCGAAGACGACGATGAGATCGTTATCCCGCGCTGCCTGAAGGAGTTGAGTTCCCGCCGCGTGCTTACGATGACCTACGTCGATGGCTATCCGCTCGCCGACGTGATGGGCGATGGGGTCGATCTCGAACTGCGCGAATGGGTCGCGCACAAGATGCACGCTTTTGCGTGGCGGCAGATCCTCGAGTTCGGCGTGCTGCACACCGATTTCCATCCGGGCAATTATGTGGTCAGCCATCATCCGCGGATGGGCGTGCTCGATTTCGGGTCGATTCGGCGCTTTCCGGAGCCGGTGCGCAAAGCCAATCTGCAGGTCGCCCGCGCGATCGTCAGCGGCGACGACAAGTTGCTCGCCGCCGGCATGATCAAGCTTGGCTACCTCGATCGCGAGCAGGATCCGGCGCCGATGGTCGAGGTGATCCATATCCTGTTCGAGCCGATGATGACTGATCGCGACTTCGATCCGCTGGAATACGATGCGGTCGCGAAAGCATCGAAGGTCGGCGAAATCGCGCTCGGCAATCGCCTTTACAAATCGCCTGCGCATAGCGTGTTCCTGATTCGCGCGCTGATCGGGCTTGAAGGAATCACCCGCGGTCTCGGCGTCAAAACCAACTATCGTCGAATCTTCAAGCAGTGCATCGATCGGATTCCAAAATGAGTTCGGCCGCGGCGGTTCGCGAATCCACGCTGCTCGACGCGCTCGAACGCCATCGCGATCATCGCTTCCGCCGCGTCCCGTCGCGGCGCGTCACCGGCGAAAAAAGCGCGCTCAGATTTATCGACGAAGTCGGATTCTGCACCGGCTTCACCGCCGGCATGGACCTGCCGTGTCTGCGCGAGGCGATCGCCGGCGCGCGCGAACCCGCGATGCCCGAGCATATTCAACACGACTACGCGATCGGGATGGCGTGGCGAATCAAGGACGCGCTGCCGGAGCGCCGGCTGGTTTACTACGGCAAAGTAATTTCCGGCCGCCCCGGCTTCGTCTCGCGCGATTTGCTGGCCGCTTTTCTCAAGCTTCGCGTCGAGCCCGGCGGCCATCGAAAAATCTACGCGCGCGGCGGACTCTCGCAATGCGCCAAACTCGTGATGGACGTGCTCGCAAAACGCGGCGCCGCCGAGACCCGGGTACTCAAGCTCTCGTGCGGATTCGCGCAACCGTCGCGGCGAGCGGAATTCGATCGCGCGATGCGCGAGTTGCAGGAAAAGTTTCTCGCGCTCAAGGTCGAAGAACGCTACGAACCGTTCAGCTATGTCTGGGACACGCTCGAGCATCGATGGCCCGACGCGATCGCCGAGGCGCGTTCGCTGACTCGCAACCAGGCCGCGTACGCGATCGTGCGGCGCTACTTCGAAATCGCCGCCTATGGCGCCGAGCGCGCAATTGCGCGCACGTTGGGTATCGATGGGTCGTTGATCGAGAGCGCCGCTCGGCGTCTCGAGCGCGAAGGGATCCTCAAGCGCGGCGTGCGGATCGATGGCCACACCGGCCCAGTCACTCTCCTCGCGCGATTCCTCGACTGAAAGTTTCGCTTGTCGCGAGCCGCAGTTCCGATCTAAACCAGAATTACAATCGGCGATTCGAAGCGAGACATTCGCAATCGGAGGAAGTTATGCCACTCGACCCGCAAGTCAAAACCTTGATGGATCAAATCGCGGCGCTGAACGGGCCCAAACTGCATACACTGTCCGCAGCCGACGCGCGCCGCGTCTCAGGCGGCATGTTCAAACTTCCCGCCGACCGGCTCGAGCAAGTACACAAGATCGAAAATCGCAAAATTCCGGCACCCGCCGGCTCGATTCCGATTCGCGTTTACACGCCCGAAGGCCCCGGACCGTTTCCGGTACTGGTTTTTTTCCACGGCGGCGGATGGGTCATCTGCGATCTCGATTCGCACGATGCGCCCTGCCGATTGCTAACCAACAAGGCCGGATGCGTAACGGTGTCGGTCGATTATCGCCGCGCGCCGGAGAATAAATTTCCGGCCGGCGTCGAAGATTGCTTCGCCGCGACGAAATGGGTCGCCGAACACGCGAGCGAACTCAACGTCGATCCGAATCGGCTGGCGGTCGGCGGCGACAGCGCGGGCGGCAATTTGTCGGCCGTGATCGCGCAGCTCGCGCGCGACGCCGGCGGCCCGAAGATCGCTTTTCAGTTGCTGATATATCCCGCAACCGAGGCCGAACTCGATACTCAGTCGCACAAGATGTTCACCGATTATTTTCTCACCACGGACGACATCCTGTGGTTCTGGGCGCATTACTTGCGCGGCCCCGCCGATCGCAAGGATCCGCGCGTCGCGCCCGCGCTCGCGAAGAGCTTCAAGGGCCTTCCGCCTGCGCTGATCATCACCGCCGAGTTCGATCCGCTGCGCGACGAGGGCGAGGCCTATGGCGAAAAACTTCGCAA
Organism: Candidatus Binatus sp.; assembly: GCF_030646925.1. NCBI lineage: Bacteria > Candidatus Binatota > Binatia (SeqCode) > Binatales (SeqCode) > Binataceae (SeqCode) > Binatus (SeqCode) > Binatus sp. (SeqCode). Next base: position 119,746 of record NZ_JAUSKL010000124.1, read on the forward strand.
AGCCGGCGTGCCCGTCACCGTGTCGCGCTACCAGGGGATGGTGCACGGATTCGTCTCGATGTACGACGCGCTGGACAAGGGCAAGCAGGCGATCGACGAGTCGGCGGCGGCGCTCCGCAAAGTATTCAGCAGGTAAGCGTCACCACTGCTCGTAATGCACTGCGCGGCGTTCGTAGCCGGCGCCGCGCAACAGATCGCGCAGTGCGGTGACGATCTTGCCGACGCCGCAGATGTAGAACTGGCGCGTGCGATCGGCGTCGGCATCCACCCAGCGTCGCTGCGCAAGTTCGAACAATCGATCCTCGATCGATTCCGACGGCGCGATCACCGGCTCGAACGTGAAGTCACGCTGGCTTTGCGCAAACGCGTCGAGTTCAGTTCGATAAAGGAGGTGCTCTTCATCCGGCGCCGCGTAAATCAGATGCATTTTCGGGATCGATTCCGACGCGAGCGCGCGTTTCAGCATCGGCCGGATCGGAGCGATCGCGGTGCCTTCCGCGATCAAGCCGACTTCGACTGGCGGCGCCTTTTCCATCGTGAAGGCGCCGAACGGGCCCGCGAATTCGAACGTATCGCCGACGCGCCGCTCGAATAGCCACGCGACGCCGCGCCCGCCAGGCACGCGGTTGAAGCAAATCTCGAAGCTCGCGCCCTCCCCGGGACTCGACGCGATCGTGTACGGCCGCGTGCGAACTTCGTCACCCAGCGGGATCGTGATCGAAATGAAATGACCCGGTGCAAATCGGAGCCGCGCTCCATCGACGCGCGCGAGAAACAGCGATCGCGTGTCGGAGGCGTGATCGAAAATTCGCTCCACGCGCGCCATCAGCTTCGCGCGGCCCCCCGCCGGCTGCGCGCCGCTCATTCCTCGACCGCCTCACTGACCTGGTTGATCGTGTAGCGCGGAATCAGCACGGTGATTTCCGCGTCAGGATCTTCGATCACCGCCTGGCATCCGAGCCGCGAGCTCGGCGTCAGTCCCGGCGCCTTGTCGAGCAAGTCCTCTTCCTGTTCGCTCGCCTCGCCCAGCTTGTTGAAGCCCTGCTTGACGATCACGTGACAGGTCGTGCAGGCGCAATTGCCGCCGCAAGCGTGCTCGAGATGCAGCTTGTGGCCGAGCATCACGTCGAGGATCGAGCCGGGTTTGCCGTCATGATGAAACGGCGCTTTCGCCGGATCGAACTCGATAACGCGCTCAGGGTCGCCGTTCTCGTACTGAATTCGCAGTTTAGCCATTTCGGATCTGTACAGTTCACAGTATTAGTTGCGCGGAGATGGCGAAACTGTGTCTCCCGTCAGGTCGATTTTGCAGTTGCACTTTCGCCCGATTTTCGCCATCATGGTTCCTTGCTAACGGCGCGCGCGCCAAGGGGGAACTCTACAGTGGCGACACTAACCAAGCGGCAAAAGCAATTAATCGACTACCTCAATCAATATATCAGCGATCACGGGTACGCTCCGACTCTGGCGGAAGTCGGCGCGTACTTCGGATTGTCCTCGCTCGCGACGGTGCATAAGCATCTGCACAATCTCGAGAAGAAGGGCTTCATCACCCGCAAGCACAATCACAGCCGCGCGCTCGAAGTCGCCGCCGCGGAACGCCCTCCTGAGTCGAGGGTGCTGAAACTGCTGGGCACGGTTGCCGCCGGCGCTCCGATCGAGGCGATCGAGGGCAGCGAGACGATCGCCGTGCCGGACGAATTCATCCGCCACGACAATACGTTCTGCCTGCGCGTGAAGGGCGACTCGATGATCGAAGACGGAATTCGTGATGGCGACTATATCATCGTCGAAGGGCGCGACACGGCCGACAATGGCGAGACGGTGGTGGCGTTGATCGGCGATGAAGCGACGGTCAAGAAGTTCTACCGCGAGTCAGGCGGCCAGATTCGCTTGCAGCCGGCGAACTCTGCAATGCAGCCCATCATGGTCGGCGAAGGCGACCTCGCGATTCGCGGCGTCGTCGTCGGCCTGATGCGCCACTACCGCTGAGTTGTTTTCGATTTCGCTTGCGACGCCGAGAGAGTTGCGTCACTTGCTGACCCGTACCCTGCCCTAGAGCGCGCGAATAGGACAGCGCGGCGACTGCCCCTGCAACGGTATGGTCACAAGAAAAGTAGATCCCTCTCTGAGCACCGAATGCACCCTGACGGTCCCATTCAGCGCGATCGCATTGCGCCGCACCACCGCGAGCCCGAGACCCATCCCGCGATGAGCTCGCTCGCTCGTATTCGAAAGCTGCGAGCATACGTCGAATGCTTGCGCGATCGACGCAGCGTCCATGCCCGGTCCGGTGTCGCTAACCCTGATCTCGAGGATTGGCTCGTGTTCGCCCGACGTCCCGCAACTGATCGATATTGTCACGGTACCTCTGGCGGTGAATTTGATTCCATTCAGCGCGAGGTTCATCAGGATCGCCTTGATTGCGTGGCGGCTTGACCGAAAGACAGTGGGCGACCGCTCCAGATCAAAGATTACCTTGAGGCCCTTGTCGCTGTTCGCCGCATCAAGCGCTGGCGTGAGTTCCGCGACTAGTTCGCGGATCCTGATCTCTTCGTTGGTCCATCGCTCGGTGTGTTCGTCGGCCGCGAATTCCATCACGTTCTCGACTGTCTGCGCGAGGTCGAGCGCGTTGACGTTCATCCGCTCGAAGATGTGCTTCTGGCGTTCGTCCAGGGAATCCGCCAGCTCATCGCATATGATGTCGAGGTAGCCCAACAGAACCTGCATCGGTGAGCGTAGTTCGTGGGCGAGATTTGCGAGCGCCTCCAGCCGCAAGCCGTGGTCCCACGGATGCGGCGGATTCAGTTCGAATGAGGGTTGCAGACCACTATAGCAGCGCGCATCGTCGCTCTCTGGCACATTGACGAAATTCGACACGGTCGCCTCTCTTTCGTCGCGCCCGCAATCACCTCCGCTCCATCTTTCGCATCACACCCCAGAAATGCGAACCAACGACTACCTACGATAGGGTGCGCCCCGATGTGTCTCTATTGGGAAAACCGCCCGAACGAGGGGGAAAAAGTACCTAGTTTGCGTCTGAAGAAGTCCTAGCCGATTCTCCGGCTCGGCTGGATTCTGACACACTTTATGTCGCGCTCGGCATTTCTCCGAGCGCGATCTTTCTCTCAACTTTCCTTGCGCGCCGCAAATTCCCGTTTGCTCGAGGCCAGCAACTCCGGCTCCGCCAGCAGATCGTAAGCCGTCATTGCCATCGCCTTCGCCACCCGCATCATCGCCGCGTAGCCGTGCTCGGAATCGGCGTGCTTGACGAATGCGTCTTCGTGGCAATTGCCTTCGCCCCGTTTCGAGATCGCAAAGACGGGATGAATCGCCGGCATCACGTGGCTCACGTCGCCCATGTCGGTGCTGCCGGTCGGCATGTCTTCGGGCGCCTCGGGGCATCGTACGCCGAGCGCCTCGGTATGCGCCGAGTAGCGGCTGGCGATGCTCATATTGTTGATCATGTTTTTGTAGCCGCCCTCGATTTCATGCGCGAGTCGCGTACCGGTCGCCATCGCCGCCGCTTCGCCGCATCGAATCACCCGCGCGCCGATCTCATGTGCGTAGCGGCTGGTGCGCGCGCGCGCCAGGAACAGGCACTCGGTCTTTTCCGGCACGATATTCACCGCCTGTCCGCCGTTGGTGATGATGCCGTGCAGGCGCGAGCCGTCGCGCAGATGCAGCCGCATCGCATCGACGCTCTGAAAAGTCTGGATAACCGCTGCGAGCGCACTCGATCCGTCCCATGGTGCGGCGGCCGCGTGAGCCGCGCGTCCGTGGAACGTTAACTTCAGATGCTGCGTGGCGAGCGCCGGCATCGTGCTGAACTCGACGTCCGTGGGATGCGCCATCATGGCCGCATCGACGCCGTTCAGCGCGCCCTTGTCGATCAGCGTGATTTTTCCGCCGCCGCCTTCCTCGGCCGGCGTGCCCAGAAATACGATTCGCCCGGGCAGTTTGCCGGCGATGTTCTTGAGTCCCTGCACCGCGGCGAGAGCCGCGCCCGCGATCAGATTGTGTCCGCACGAATGCCCATTCGGCAGCGCGTCGTACTCGGCGAGAATCGCGATTGTAGGTCCCTGATTGCCGAACTCGGCGCGGAACGCGGTCTTGAGCCCGCCGACGCCGCGCTGCATCTCGAGGCCCAGTTCGGCGCCCGCGCGGGTCAGCAAATCGGCGGCGTAATGCTCCTCGAACTTGAGCTCGGGATGCTCATGAATCTCATGGCTCAGCGCGACGACCCGGTCGCGGTAGCTATCGATCGCGCGGCAAATCTCGGCATGTGCGTCCATTGGAATTCTCCAGCGGCTGGTGCGCCAGACGCTCAACTAGCACCGCTCGCGCCGATTATCCAAGCCAGAAAAGATCGCGTCGGAGTCCGATGATAGACGCGAGGAGCACCGCGAGGGAGCGCAATCTCCGCTTGAATGCGGATGCTATGCGTTTAGTTCGTCGAGCAGTGACTTCGCGTCTTTCAGGTCGGCGGTGTCGAAGCCCTCGGTGAACCAGCCGTAGATTTCCGCGAGCATCGCGCGCGCTTCCTCACTGCGGCCGGTATCGCGGAGCAATCGTGCGAGGCAGGTCGTCGCGCGAAGCTGCGGAGGCTTTGCACCATAGCCGGCGGATTTTCCGCTTTACATTTTGAGCAGAGTTTGACGAGCGCATTCCCGCACTGCGCGCAGAATTTATTGGTCGAGGGATTGTTGGTCGCGCATTTCGAGCAGCGCATCGATGCACCCCCGGGCAACCAAACGAACGGACCTTCTTGTATCACCCACCGCCCGAAACGAGCTAGCGTGCCGCCATGTCATTTGGCGGCGGATCGAGAATTCGGATTGGTGGGTTAGGCGGAAACGGACAACTGGACCGCGCCGAACGATCTCAACGGCGGCCCAGCTCAACACATTCTTTACGGACGGATTCGAGTCGGCGGCATCGTCAGCATCTCGGGCACCGGCTCGCCCTTTTCGATTTTGCCTTGCGCGTACTC
>NZ_JAUSKL010000125.1 GCF_030646925.1 Candidatus Binatus sp.
TGAGACTCAAGTCGCTCGACATCGACATATCTGAACTCTCCTCGGGTTCGCTGCGCGTTCGCCCTTCGATGGCGTTCGGCGCTGGCGACGCGGAGCGCACACCGATGCTGCGCGTCCAACGACATGGATAGCGCCTTTGCCCGCTCGTCGTCCATCGCAACTCCGCTGTACTGCCTCGTTTAATCGGGTCATTGCCTTCCATTGGGCATCGGTGTTTTGCTTTGAAAAGGTGGCTGACTTTGCTACAGCGAGATCATTGGCAGATGACGACGAAGCCGAATCTCGCTCGCGGATCCAAGTCAAACGACATCGTTGTGATCACATCCTCGATGAATAAGTCGCTCGATATTCTGACACCGTAAACTAACCGCACGGGCAACCGCGCGAATCGCGATTCGAAACCGATACGGCCTGAACATTCCAAGGAGGAAACCCAATGGCCGAATACGATGCGGTGATACGGAACGGAATGGTGATCGATGGAACCAGGATGCCGCGCTATCGCGCCGACGTCGCGATCAAAGGCGGCCGCGTCGCAGCCATCGGGCGCTTCCCCACTAGCGCAGGCGCGAAGAACATCGACGCCACCGGCATGATCGTCGCCCCCGGCTTCGTCGATCTCCACACCCACTACGACGCGCAGTTGTTCTGGGATCCGTACTGCTCGATTTCGAGCTGGCACGGCGTCACCTCGATCGTTATCGGCAACTGCGGCTTCGGCTTCGCCCCGGTACGTCCCGCCGAACGCGAGCGCGCCATGCAGACCATGACCCGCGTCGAGGCGATTCCGTACCACGCGATGAAAGCCGGGATGCCGTGGGATTGGGAAACCTTCCCCCAATTTATGGACAGCATCGATCGCACGCCGAAGGCGATGAACATCCTGCCCTACATGGCGATCTCGCCGTTGCTCGTTTACGTGATGGGCCTCGAAGCAGCCAAGACGCGCCCGCCGTCCGAGCAGGAGGAGCGCGAAATCTGCCGCCTGCTCGACGAGGCGATGGATGCCGGCGCGTGCGGATGGTCCGCGCAGCGGCTCGATCCCAATGGTCCCGCCTGCGTGCAGCGCGATTTCGACGGCACGCCGATGGTCTCCGACCTGATGTCCGACGACACCTGCTATGCGCTCGCGCGCGTGCTCGGCCGCCGCAACGAAGGCTTCATCCAGATGACGCTCGCGTCCGGCGACACTGCGCACGACCTGGAGCATTTCGAAAAGCTGGCCGAGTTCAGCGGACGTCCGGTGCTGTTCAACGTGGTGCAGCCGCGCGACGGGATGCCCAATGTGCATCGCGGCAATATCGCGTGGCTCGAGAGCTGCCGCAAGAAAGGGCTGCGCGTGTACGGCCAGTCGGTCACAACCGACACCAACATGACCTTCACCTTCGTCGATTGGAACTTGTTCGATGAAGTGCAGGAGTGGTGCGATGCGACCACCGGCACTACCGAGGAACGGCTCGCGAAGCTTTCCGATCCGAAGGTCCGCGAAGCGCTGAAGAAAGCGCGCATCCCGATGATCATCACCGAGCAGTTCGACTTGATTTTCGTCACCGGGGTTGAGCGCGAGGATCTAAAGCATTTCGAGAACATGACGATTCGCGAAATCGCCGAGCAGACCGGCAAGCATCCGATCGACGCGATGCTCGATCTGGCGGTCGAAGACGGTCTGAAGACCGAGTTCTACGCGCCGGGGCCGAATCAGAACATGGACTTCATGAAAGAGATGCTCGACTACCCGTACCTGATTCCGGGCGTCTCGGACGGCGGCGCGCACACCAAGTTTTTCACCGGCGGCCGCTACCCGACCGAGTTCCTTCAGAAGCTGGTGCGCGAGCACAACATGATGACGCTCGAGGAAGCGCACTGGCGCCTCAGCGCCCTGCCCGCGATGTGCGCCGGCTTCCGCGACCGCGGCACGCTGCGAGTCGGCGCGCCCGCCGACGTCGTGATTTACGACTACGAGAACCTCACGATGGGCCCGATCGAAACCGTGCGCGATTTCCCGGGCGGCGAATGGCGTCGCGTGCAGAAGGCCAAGGGCTACAAGCACGTGATGGTAAACGGCGAAGTCACGCTCAACGACGGCGAGCCGACCGGCGCCTCGTCCGGACGGCTACTGCGGCATGGTGCATAGATAACGTCGGTCTGGCGGGCGAATCGATTCGCCCGCCAGACCGTGCTTGTCATTCAGAGCGAAGCGAAGAATCCCGGCTCCGAGTGAATTAATACGGAGTCCATGGGTACAGAATCTCGAATACGAATCGGAGAAGTAATCGGTGGCAAACTGGACTGAAGAAACAATCTCCGTCGCGGGCACCGAACTCGCGATGGTCAAAGGCGGCGCCGGCAAACCGCTCCTCATCTTTCACGACGAACTCGGCTACACCGGCTGGATGACCTGGAACATGGAACTCGCCGAGCAGCGCCAATTGCTGATGCCGCTGCAGCCCGGATTCGGCAAGACTCCGCGCCTCGACTGGGTCCGCAACTATCGCGATCTGGCCGGCTACTACTCGCGCGTCATGCGCGAGTTGCATCTCGATCCAGTTGACGTGATCGGGTTTTCCGCCGGCGGTTTCATTGCGGCTGAAATGGCCGCGGCTGACCCGCGGATTTTCTCGCGCATGATCCTGGTCGCGCCGATGGGCATCAGGCCCGCCGAGGGCGAAATCATGGACATCTTCCCGATGACGATGCGCACGCATCTGCGCGCCACTGTCGCCGATCCGCTGCACACGCCTGAGTTCACCAAGATTTACGGCGGCGAGATGACGCCCGTGCAGTTCGAGGCCTTCGAGGAAGCGCGCGCCGAAAGCGCTCGCATCGGCTGGGAGCCGTACATGCACAATCCCAGCCTGCCGCATCTGCTGGAGGGGCTATCGCTCCCCACGCTGCTCATATGGGGCGATCACGATCGAGTCGTGCCGCGCGGATGCGTCGATGCTTATCGCCGCGTGATCAAAGGCGCGCAGGTGCAGGTGATACAAGGCGCCGGCCATCGCCCCGAGATCGAGAATTGCGGCGAGTTTGTGAAAGGCGTCAGGAATTTTCTCAAAAGTTAATCGCAGCCAGGAGAATCGATCGTGCTGATAGGATATTTCACCGAACGTCCATATCGCTGGATTCCCGAGGACGAGGTTCTTCGCAACCACGCCTACTTCGCGATTTCGAATAAGTTCTTCGATCGCGAGAAAGCGGCCGACGACTACAACTACTTTCTCGACGAGTATTGCTACGGCGAAGAGCTCGGCTTCGACGCGCTCGCGCTGAACGAACATCACGGCAATCCGTTTTGCATGGGCAGCGTGATGAACGTCGAGGCGTCGATCCTCGCGCGCATCACCAAGAAACCGAAAATCGTGCTGATCGGCAATCCGCTGCCAGTGCTCAAGCATCCGCTCCGCATGGCGGAGGAACTCGCCGAGATCGATCTCATTTCGCACGGGCGGCTGGTCGCCGGATGGGTCCGCGGCGCAGGCAGCGAGCAATTCTTCAACAACGCCAATCCCGCTTACAATCGCGAGCTGTTCAACGAGGCGCACGATTTCATCATCCAGGCGTGGACGCGGCCCGGCCCGTGGCGCTACGAGGGCAAGCACTTCAATTATCGCCACGTGAATCCGTGGGCGCTGCCGTATCAAAAGCCGCATCCGCAGATGTGGATACCGGGCGTGCTCAGTCCCGAGACGGTGCAATGGTGCGCCGAGCATCGCTATCCTTACATCGGGCTCGGCACCGCGATCGGCCCGACCTGCGATCTCTGGGACTACTATGCCGACGCGGCGGCGAACCTCGGCTATCAGGCCGGGCCTGAGAACTTCGGCTACCTGGTCCCGACTTTCCTCGCGGAGACCGAAGAGCGCGCGCAGGAGCTTGGCCGCAACTTCGCGTTCGGCGGCGGCCAGAATGCGTTCTCGCGTCCCGAGCACACGCTGCCTCCCGGCTACAATTCCAAGGATGCGATTCGGCGACTGTCGCATCAGCCCGGCGGCAGTTGGCTTGGAATCAGCGCGGATAAACTCGGCGGCAGCCGGCACGACGAGGAAGAGGTCTCCGACTTGAACGAAGTCCGCGCCAAGCTCACCGCCGGATACAAAAAATCTCAGCAGAATCTCCAGACGATTATCGGGACGCCCAAGACCGTGCTGCCAAAGCTGAAAACCCTGATGCGAGTGCTGCGCCCGGGCGTCTTGATTGTCTTCAATATCCAGGGTCCGGTGAGCAACGAAGATCGCATGACCAGCATGCGCTTGCTCGCGAATGAAGTGATGCCCGCGATGCGCGAGTATGCTGACCAACTCGAGTTGCCCGATTCTTACACGAGGACTCCCGGTTCAGTTGCCTTTCGCTCAGGCACCAAACGCGATCCCGTCGTCGATCGTTCGCCACTCGCCGAGTTGGGTTTGAAATAGCCCCAAAAGTTTGTTTGACCGGATTCGGCGACGGCGATACGCATCCTGCGTTTCGCCGTCGCTTTTATTTCGAGGTCACGCCCGTAGATCCAATTGCGGGCCTGACGAGCACCGCGATCGCCCGGAGAAAAAACTCGCTGCCGTTTTGAATCTCCTCGGCCGAGAGCTGAGCCAGAAGCGGCCTGAGTAGTAGCTTGCCGCGTTTCGCCATCATCGCGATAAAGCTTTTCCCGTCCGGCGTCAGGCTGACCATCTGCTCGCGACCCGAGCGGGAATCTTCGCTTAGCTGCACCAACCGCAACGGCGGGCGAGCCATCGAACGCAACGCGCGGGTGATGGTCGGGCTGCTGATTTCGAACCAGGTTCCGATGAGCCGCTGAATGTCTTTGCGCCGCAGCCGCCCCTTTGCCCCGCCTTCTGAACGCAGCAGCCACAAGATAGCGACTTGTTTGCGCGACAGTTGCTCATTGCCGAGCGCATCCTCGAACGCCTTCCCGATCTGGTAATAGACCGGATAGAAGAATTCGAGAAACTCTGCGGCCGAGTCGCGGCGGCGGCCGGTTTTCACTCTGTCCACGCTGGTTCCAGTCCGTCGACGCTCTGCGGCGCACGTCGAGACTCACTCCTTTACGGAAATCCCCCTCGCTCGGCAAGCATGCGGCGCGACCGCCACGTTTTGCGTTGCCCAATTAGTTCTGTTATGAAACAGTTTCATAGTGAATGAATCTATTGCAATTGAAATCGCGGAGGCTGTCGCGTGGAATACAATCCGTTCCTGCCGGAAGTGAAAGCGAATCCATATCCGTACTACGCGCAACTGCGCCAGCATGCGCCGGTGTACCAGGTCGAGGGCGCGGGCATGTGGGCCGTCAGCCGCTACGACGACGTCCTCGAGGTGCTCAAGAGTCCCGATCGCTTTTCGTCGAAGATCCTGATGACGGCGCTGCTCGGCGATTTGAATCCCGTCCCTAACGCGTCGAACCTGATTGCCTCCGATCCGCCGGTGCATACGCGCCTGCGTAAACTGGTCAACCGCGGCTTCACGCGGCGGATGATCGCCGCACTGGAGCCCCGCATGCGCGCGATCACGACCGAGTTGCTCGCACCGCTGGCGTCACGCGGTGCGTGCGATCTCGTCCATGATTTGTCCACTCCCCTGCCGGTTATCGTCATCGCGGAAATGCTCGGCGTAGAGCCGGATCACCGCGGCCAATTCAAGCGATGGTCGGATGACATCGTCGGCGCCACCAATGGTGTCGCCGGAGACGAACGCAAGCGGGTTGCACAGAGCATCGCGGAATTCCGCGACTACTTCCAACGAGCAATCGAGTTGCGTCGCACCGAGCCGAAGAACGATCTCATCACCGCGTTGGTCCGCGCGGAAGAAGAGCAACAAATGCTGACCTCGGAGGAGGTCCTGAGTTTGACCACGCTGTTGTTGATCGCAGGCAATGAGACGACCACGAATCTGATCGGCAACGCGATGATTGCGCTGCTCGATCATCCCGAGACGATGGCGCGCGTGAGTTCTGATCCGACCCTCATCCCCAAGGTCGTCGAGGAGGCCCTGCGCTACGACGGACCGGTGCAGGGAATCTTCCGGCAGGCGACCGAGGACGTGAACCTCGCCGGCGCCAGGATTCCGGCCGGAGCGATGGTGCTGCCGCTGTTCGCGTCGGCCGATCGCGATGAGCGCCAATTTCCAAACTCAGAGCAGTTCGACATCGACCGCAACACGGACGGGCATCTGGCGTTCGGCTTCGGCACCCACTTTTGCCTGGGAGCGCCGCTGGCCCGGCTGGAAGCGAAGATCGCGCTGGAGGAACTGCTGGCGCGCTTCCATCGCATCGCGCAAAAGGAGCCGACGGTAACGAGGATCGATTCATTTATTTTGCGAGGACCGAAGACTCTGCCGCTGACGCTCGAGGCGATCGCTTAGAGATCGAATCAGGCGCGACGGGACGAACTTGCCTTCGGCGGCACGCTAGTGCGATACAGATGATTAGATGGCTTTTACTTGAGATTAGGAGGGACTATCCATGGCAAACCTACGCGTGATTTCCGCCGATTCGCACATGATGGAGCCTGCCGACCTTTGGACCGAGCGCCTCGATAATCAGTTCAAGGATCGAGCGCCCAAGGTGGTCCAGAACGAGCGCGGCTCGGGCTACATGTTTGTCGCTCCGGGAGTTCGCCCGTTTCCCGTCGCCGGCGGCTTCGGCATCGGCAAGAGCGGCGCGGAATTAAAGGAACATCTGAAGAAAGGCTACGAGGCGGCGCGGCCCAGCGGATGGGACCCCGTCGAACGCCTAAAGGACCAGGACGTTGACGGCGTCGAAGCCGAGGTCATCTATACGACACTCGGGATGCCGCTGTTCGGCCTCGATGACGACGAACTCAGGCGCGCGTGCTTCAGCGTGTACAACAACTGGGTCGCCGAATTTCGCTCGCATTGCCCCAGCCGGCTTCATCCCGTCGCACTCATCTCACTCGACGACATTCCGCTTGCGGTCAAGGAACTCGAGCGATGCGTCAAGATGGGCCTGAAGGGCGCGATGATCTGGGGCGTGCCGCCCGAGGACAAGCCCTACTTCAGCGAGATTTACGATCCGTTCTGGACCGTCGCGCAGGAGACGAAAACACCGCTCTCGTTGCATGTGATCACGCAGCGCGATCAGAAAGGCAAAAGCAAGGACGGCGCGGCGAAGAAAGAAGGCGCCGGCGGTATATCGCTGGGCGGCGTCAAGATGCTGCTCGGCACGATGCAACCGGTTTACCAGGTGCAGCGCACGCTTTCGAGTTTCATTTTCGGCAAAGTGTTCGAGCGTTTCCCGGGATTGCGGATCGTCTCGGCGGAAAACGACACTGGCTGGATCGCGCATTTCATGTACCGGATGGATCACATGTACGCCAAGTTCGGTACGATGAATGAAGACACCAAGCTCAAGCTGAAGCCGTCGGAATACGTGCGGCAAAACGTCTGGGCGACCTTCCAGGACGACATGATCGGCCCGATGATGCACGGCTACTTTGGCGCGGACAATTTCATGTGGGCGTCGGACTTTCCGCATACCGACTCGACCTGGCCCAACTCACTCAAGGTGATCGAGCAGGATTTCGAAGGCGTGCCGGCGAACGTCAAAAGCAAGATCGTGTTCGGCAACGCGGCGAAGCTCTACAACATCGAGTTGAACTAGCAGATCACGCACGACGGAAGTTCGAGAACGGTCGTCACTTTTCGTCGTCGAAGCTTGTAAATGGGGGGTTAACAACGGGTGCAAATCACCGGCAAGATTCTCACGGGATGTGCAGCGACAATCTTCTGTTGCGTGCTAGCTTCCTCGACCAGCCACGCCCAAGGCTGGCGGAATTATGGCACGCGGAGCGGACAATCGACCGGGCCAGGCGGCGGGCAGTCGACCGGTCCCGGTGGCGGGCTGTCGACAGGTCCGGGTGGCGGACAGTCGACCGGCCCGGGCGGCGGGCTCTCGACCGGTCCAGGTGGTGGACTTTCGACCGGTCCCGGTGGCGGGTTGTCGACAGGCCCGGGCGGCGGGCTGTCGACGGGTCCGGGCGGTGGACTTTCGACAGCGCCTTGCGGTGGCCTGTCGACCGCCCCGTGCCCTTGAACCTCGAGAAAGCGCGAAGCTTTAGTTGAACTAGCCGCGGACGCACGACTGGAGTTCCGAAGATCGCGGTTCCGGGCTCCCGTCGCGTTGCGGGAGCTTTCTACCGGCCCGTGTAGCGAGGTTTCCGTTTCTCCATGAAAGCGCGCGGGCCTTCCTTGGCGTCGTCGGTCACCATCACTTCGCGCGCGATTGCGTTCTCGATCTTGAACGCCTCCGGCAGCGGCACTCCGGAGCATTTGATCACTGCTTCCTTGATTTTGCGCACCGCGAACGGACCGTTTTCCGCGATCCGCGCGGCTAGTTCCTCCGCCTTCGGCATCAGTTGCTCGCGCGGCACAACGTAGTTGATAAGTCCGAGGCGGTACGCTTCCGCCGCGTCGATTCGATTTCCTGTCAGCAGAATCTCCATCGCCTTGCAGTACGGCATTTGCCGTTGCAGGCGCGCGAGCGATCCCGCGCCCGGAATGATCGCCCACTTCACTTCCTGCAAGCCGAAACTCGCGCTATCGACCGCGACGCGCAGATCCGTCGCCTGGATAAACTCCATCCCGCCCGCAATACAGAAGCCGTTGATCGCCGAGATCACTGGCTTGTAGAACTCGAAACCCCGCAGCAGCGCGGTATCCGATATCGACGGATCCGCCAGCAGCTTGCGATCCCAGTCATCCTCGGGCTGCCGCGCGCGCGAGAATAGCGGAATCAGCCGGCCGAGATCCGCGCCCGCCGAGAATGCCTTGTCGCCGGCGCCGGTTACGATTGCAACACGCACATCGTCATTGCGCGCGACTTCGCGCCACGCCTCCGACATCTGCACGAGCATCTCGGGGCTGAGCGCATTGTGCACCTCGGGACGGTTCAGCGTTAGGTAAGCGATATGTCCGCGGGTCTCGAACTTGAGTGCCGACATCGGAGCGATCCTCCAAGCGTGGGTTTCCCTTCTCGTAACTCACGCGACGCGCGAAAGCCACAGCGCGCACACGATCAGTTTGAGAATTTGATGCTACGCAAAAGGCAATGGCGCCGAGGATGCGGCCATCCCTGACGCCATCAAGCGACTTCAAGCTGATTCGCGGCGATACAGGACCTCTCCGCGAAGAGATTACTTCAGTTACCGGGCAACGCGCTGCCTAGATACGCGAAATCGCCGTTGCGATTCGCCGACATCGTCACCGCGCAAACCGTGTGCTTGGTCGATTCCAGAGTGTCGGCGGCCGGCAACGCTTCGGCCCTCGGCATCGTGAGATCCTCGAGCGTTTTGCCGCTGGTCAATTCATAGACCGCCTCGCGCCGGTCGGCATTCGATCCGCCGAACAGGATCGCTCCCGAATTGAGCACGACCGGATCGGCAACGCTCGCGAGCACCGGCCCGGCTTGCGCGTCCGGGTTGGTGCTGACCAGTACTTCGCGCCGCCGATAGACATCCGCGCTGACCAGCACCGGCGTCGTGCCGCATTGCGCCAGCAACGCGATCCTGCCGTTCGCATCGAGGCCCGGCCTGCCCGTCGAATAGAAATTCAGGCCCGCCTTGCCGCACGACATTCCCGACAGCGGAACCTGCTCGAGCTTGGAATCGTAAACGAACAGGCCCTCGCCCGCGGTGGTGCGAGCGGTGAACGCGGCCAGCGTTCCCTCGGCGCGCGGCAGCGGACTAACCGCCGCCGGCAGTCCGAAATTCTTTTTGAAGACGCCGCCGCCGGCCGCCGCTTCGCCTTCGATCGCCATCGCGCGCAGCCCGTCGCCGGAAAAGATCAGCTCGGCCTGTTTATCGCCCTCGAGAAAGCCGATGAACGCGCACGCGCCCGGCGCCCAACTCGTAACGCTGCCGAACTCGATATGCTTGAGCCGGCGTCCGTCCGGAATTTTGTCGCCGATCGCCACCAGCCGCGACAGCTCTCCCTCCGCGATGCGAAAGATTGCCTCGCTATTGCTCGAATCGCGCGCGACGAAGATTACCCCGCCCGCAGCATCCACTTCAGGCCGTGGATCGACGTTCACCACCGGCTCGGGAAAGGCGCCATGCGAACTCGGAACTGAAATGCGCGCCACCCGTCCGATCGAGTCGCCCGCTTCGGCGCGAAACATGATCCAGCGCGGCATGCGAGCCTCGAACACCATCCCGCCGAAGAGCACGCTGCCGTCGTCGCTCACCGACGGCTGGCCCAGATCGCTGAGAATCGGCAGGTCATCCTGGCGCGCATCCACTTCGACCAGTTCGATCTCGCGGCCGTCGCGATTGTGCAGGTAGAGTCCATTCGATCGATTGGCGGCCCCGCCGCCAAGCTCGAGCACGAATGCATGGCTCGAAGATGACGCGCCGGCCAGCAGGAAAATTGCGCCGATCGCGATGAACAGTTTCGATTTTATCCGTGGGTTCACTCGTGACAAAAGTGAGAACTCCTTGAGGCAGATGCGGATGCGAATCAGGTCGCTGCGATGAATGCCGGCCGAGGCGGTTCCTGCCGGCGTGATTCATCGGTACCAGATTTTTATCATTGGTACCTTTATGAAGCAATTTAATGTCAGGAAATTCCGACTTGCGCCGGACTTTCGTTCAGCCATGTCACGCTCGCGACATTCATGCGCGGCGCGCTGAGATCGCGACGAGCCAGCGTATCGATGAGAGCCAAAAAAAGCGGAGGAACTCAGGATCGACTCGTTGACCCGGCGGATCCGCCGCGAACCGGCATTGAGCGCCCAGGTATCGTCGCCTTTCCAGGCATCGGCGTAGCGGCATCGGATGAAGCCCGTGCCGCGGATTTCCTGCGGCGCAAGCAGTGGATAGAGCGCGAACAGCCAGTAGCGGCCGGTCGTCTTGAAGTCCTGATCGGTCGGCATCGGTTCGACTTCAGTGCGCCCGACCAGGTCATAGCCGGCGTAGTGGCCGACCTGGAAGTACTCGATCTGTCCAGTCTGCGGACCTTTCTTCTGGTAGGCCGAATCGCAGTCGAAGAAGCGCAGATCGTAGTCGTCGGTCGAGATCGGGCGGAACGCGTTGTTCCAAATGATCTTGACCGCGACGTCGCGATCGTTGGCACCGATCAGCGGAAACGGCTGTCCGGCCACGTAGCCGACGACCGAACGTTTGTCCTGGGATAGCCTGACCTGCGCGGAGTACTTTTCGGTCGCGTCCTTGTACGGCGGCGGCCAATCGACGCGCTGCGTCGGCACGATCTTCATCGTCATCCCGCGCTCGACCTTGTAATAAACCCCGGGCCCGACAAGATCTTTAACCTTGGTGGCGTTGTCGGGCGTGATGAAATCTCCGGGCCGGACCTGCGCGTAGCCCGGCGAGTAGCCCAAAATCAGAAACGCCAGAATCGAGATGGATGTTGCGCAGACAGACGAGACGCTTTACCCCTATGCATACGCTGCCTCCACTAGTAGTTATTGAGGTCTAAATTATGAAGAAAACTAATGTTGCCATTAGACTAAATTATTCTGAACGTCAAAATCTAATAATGCTGGTCGAAGAATCAATGAGGAATTAGGCTCGTCTAACGCTCGTTAGCCGCGACGCAAAGCGGATGCTCCGCCACCGGATGACGAGTTCGGAGCGCGGGAAATATTAGCGCGCAACGGTTTTACTTCTGCGCGGCTTGCGCTAAAGCTACTGACTCACATGACGACCGTAGTTCAGCACGAAATCGAGTCCTCGCGCATTCAGCGGGTTATTCGCGAAGCGGAAGAGCTTTTTCTGCAGGAAGGCTTTCTGCATTTCAGCACCAACGACCTCGCACAGCGCCTCCGATGCTCGAAGCGCACGCTCTACAGTATCGCCGCGGACCGCAGCAGCTTCCTCGAATTTATTATCGCGCGGCATCTGCTGCGCTTGAATGAAAACATGCTCGCCGCGGCCGAAGCGGCCCCCGATTGGATGTCCGCGATCAACGCGATCCTCGAAGCGACGCTCGAAACCTTCGGTGCCGAAGCCACGCGCTTCATCAGCGACCTGACCCTATTCCCCGGCGGCGTGCGCCTGCTGCGACAGACCGAAAATGCGCGCCTGGATATTCTCGCGCGCGTGATCGCCGCCGGAATCGCCGACGGAACGTTCCGCAAGATCGATTCGCGGCTCGCTGCCTACGCGATCATCGGAGCTTCGCGGCGAATATCGGAGGCGGATTTTCTGACGCGCTCGAAAATTCCCTGGAGCCACGCGCTAACCGGCTTGTACCAGTTCTTTTCGCGCGGATTGCTCGCGCCGGAATCGTCGCGCCGCATCCAGGCGCGCACTGCGCGCGGCGATTTATCGAGCGTCAAGGTTCTTTCCGGCAACGGCGCCCGGCCTGTTGTCGCCGGCCTGATATCGCGCGCCAAAAACGGCCGCGCGAATCGCTAACGCACGATCCATCCAATCGTCGCCCTACTCGGATCAAAGCTCTGCGTTTCTCAGCCGGAGCGCGTTGGTGATCACTGACACCGAGCTAAGACTCATCGCGGCGCTCGCGATAATCGGACTTAGCAGGATGCCAAAGAAGGGATACAGGACGCCCGCCGCGATCGGCACGCCCAGCACGTTGTAGAAAAAAGCAAAGAACAGATTCTGCCGGATATTGCGCATCGTCGCGCGGCTGAGGCGCCGCGCTTTCGCGATACCGCGAAGATCGCCCTTGATCAGCGTGACGCCCGCGCTCTCCATCGCAACGTCGGCGCCGGTGCCCATCGCGATACCGACCTGCGCCTGCGCCAGCGCCGGTGCGTCGTTGATACCGTCGCCGGCCATCGCGACGATGCGGCCCTCGGATTGCAATCGCTTCACCACCGACGCTTTCTCCTCGGGCATCACCTCGGCTTCAACCTGATCGATACCTAGCTTCTGCGCGACCGCCGCTGCGGTGATTCGATTATCGCCAGTCAGAATGACGATCCTGATGCCGTCATCGCGCAGCATCCCGATGGCTTCAGCGCTGGACGCCTTGATCGGATCGGCAACGCCGATCAGACCCGCCGCGCGGCCGTCGATCGCGACGAACATCACGGTGCGGCCGTCCTTTCGCTGCGCGTCGGCGTCAGCGGAAATCGCGTCGATCGCAACCCCGAGCGTGCGCATCAATTGAAGATTCCCCAGCGCAATCGCGCGCCCTTCGATTCGTCCGGTCACACCCTGCCCCGTGAGCGATTTGAAATCATCGGAGGATGCGAGCGCCAGCCCGCGCTCTTCAGCGCCCGCGACAATCGCCGCGGCCAGCGGATGCTCACTGCCGCGCTCGAGACTCGCAGCGAGCCGCAAAACGTCGGCGTCGGCGAAACCGGCGAGCGCAGTCACCGACGCCAGGCGCGGTTTTCCTTCGGTTAGAGTCCCGGTCTTATCGACTACCAGCGTGTCGATCTTTTCCAGAATCTCGAGCGCTTCCGCGTTCTTGATCAAAACGCCAGCCATCGCGCCGCGGCCAGTGCCGACCATGATCGACATTGGAGTGGCAAGCCCGAGCGCGCACGGACACGCGATGATCAACACCGCGACCGCATTGACCAGCGCATACGCCATCCGCGGTTGCGGCCCGAAGATCGCCCAGGCGGCGAACGTAATCGCCGCGGAAATCACAACCGCCGGGACGAAGTATGATGCGACCACGTCGGCGAGCCGCTGAATCGGCGCGCGGCTCCGTTGCGCTTCGCTCACCATGCGCACGATCTGCGCGAGCAAAGTGTCGCTGCCGACCCGCTCGGCGCGCATGATCAAGCCGCCGGTTCCGTTGATCGTCGCGCCAATCACGCGGTCGCCACGTTTCTTCTCGATGGGGATGGGTTCGCCGGTGACCATCGATTCGTCCACCGCGCTTTTTCCTTCTTCGACGACGCCATCGACCGGCACCTTCTCGCCGGGGCGCACGCGCAATCGATCACCGGGAACGACTCGATCAAGCGCGATATCCTCTTCGCGGCCGTCGGGCCGGATTGCGCGCGCAGTTTTCGGCGCCAGCCCGAGCAATGCCTTGATCGCGCTGCTGGTATTGCTGCGCGCGCGCAACTCCAGCACCTGCCCGAGCAGTACCAGCGCAGTGATAACCGCCGCCGCCTCGAAATAGACCGGCACCTCGCCGCCGGCGCCGCGGAACGAATCGGGAAAGATGACCGGGAAGACCGCTGCGATCAAGCTATACCCGTAGGCAACGCCGATACCCATTCCAATCAACGTGAACATGTTGAGGCTGCGATTGACGATCGATTGCCAGCCGCGAACGAATAGCGGCGCGCCCGCCCACAACACCACCGGGGTTGCCAGCGCCAACTCGAGCCACGGGATGAGCCCCATCGGAATCGCGCGCTGAACCGGATGCCCCGGTATCATGTGTGACATCTCGATCAGTATCAGCGGTATCGCGAGCGCGGCGCTGATCCAGAAGCGGCGCGTGATGTCGGCCAGTTCGGGTGAGACGGGTTCGTCGGCCGTCGCGACGCGCGGCTCCAGCACCATCCCGCAAATCGGGCAGTCGCCCGGCGCGGCGCGAACGATCTCCGGATGCATCGGGCAGGTGAAATCGCCCGCTTTGGACACTGATGCTTCCGGATGCGCGTGCTTCGGCGGCGACAGGTCAGTCTTCCGGGCTTCGAGATATTGATGCGGCGCGGCTTTGAACTTCTCTAGGCATTTGGAACCGCAAAGATAAAATTTGCGTCCATCGTGCTCGAACGACCACTTCGCGGTGGCGATATTCACCCGCATCCCGCAAACCGGATCGATCGCTTGATTCGCGGCTTGCGGACTCTCGGCGCTCTTCTCGGTGTCCATCTGGTTCAAATCTTACGACGTCGCGTCGTCATTTCAGCGACCAGCCTATCCATACTTAGTATGAGGCTCAAACCGACGCTATGAGTGCGCGTTTTCGAACAATTCGAATCGCACCAAGTCTATGCGACTCACGCGGCTAAAGAGAATTGCGCGCTCAGTTCGAATTACAGAAGCTTTATCCGAGCCGGCCTGGATTCTTCGCTATCGCCTACTTCGCCCCAACACTGCGATGCACATCATCGGTTGCGGGATTCGCCGGAGGCTGCCGCTCCGCGATGCCGACTGCATCATCCTCGACGGCGCGAGTGAAGAATTCAACCGTAGCATCCAGATGCGCCCGCTCCCGATCCGTCGAAGGCAGCTTGGGATAGAAGTGAGATTGAATCGTGCGCGACCGCTCGGGCGTTGGCCCGGGAAAAAAGCTGCGAGACCAGGCCGCCGTTGCGCGACGGCGCCATCGAGACGTTGGGAAATATTGTCCGCACCACCGCGACGCCTTCCTCGGTCCGCCATTCTTCGACTGGCTTGCTTCTAAGCGCCGCGATTTTATGCTCGGGGAAAGCGACCCGCTGATGAGGTCCGTAAGCGTCGTAAGTCATGATGTTGTTCATGACCTGAGTACCTATGCTCTTAGGATGCAGCGTTGCAAAGTGGTATCCCTCAAGATAGCCGTCGTGGGCCACCTTCCAGTTCGAAGTCGCCATCTCGTTGCGCTTGTAAACGTGACAGTTTTCGAAGCCGAACGATTCCAGCTCCGGCAGCATCCCGCCGAGATAGGTTTCAATATCGATGACCGCGCCGGGCTTCAAAGACACAAAGATGAGCCCCGCCTTCTCGACGGATGGCAACTGCACGAGTCCGCGCGACGATTGATCCAGCTCGCCGAACTTCCGCTTGCCCGCGATTCCTATCAGTTCCCCGCAGTCATCATAGGTCCAGCCGTGATAAGGACAAGTGAACCGATTACACTGCCCAACGCCCTGCTCAAGCAGCACCGCGCCGCGATGAGAGCATAAGTTGATAAAAGCTCGCGCTATTCCGTCCTTCCCGCGCACCATAGCCACGGGCACGCCTACGACTTCAATTGATTTGTAATCGCCCGACTGGCGTATCTCGCAGCTAAAGCCCAGCATCAGGGGCAGGCGCTTAAAGATTCGATCCATCTCGAGCTGCCAGCGTTCCGGATCGGTATAGTTGCGGATAGGGACATACTTCACTTCGTCGGCGGAATCGGTCGTACCGTTATCGATGTGTGCGATCAGGCGTTGCGCAAGGTCCAAATATTCAGCTCGTCTCATAAGCGCTCCTTGCGGACTTCCAGCCACTTTAAGTCAAATGCGTATTCAAGGCGAGTCTCAGCGATTCTTGCGTTTCTCGAGTTCTTCAAGCGTGGCCGGCCAATCCTCGTGCAGCAGCCGCGAAAGCGCGCGATCGGCGAGCAGTCGTCCGCCGGTCTGGCACGCGGCGCAATAGTTGGTCTCGTTCGAGGCGTAGCGGATGCGCTGCACCTTCGCGCCGCATCGCGGACACAGCTCGCCGTAACGGCCGTGCACCGCCATCGCGGGGTGAAAGGCCGTGACCTTTTCAGGAAATGCGCCGGCTAACTCAGATCGCAACCGATCGATCCATTCGCCGAGCGTCGCCTGCGTCGCGAGGTAGAGCTTTTCGATATCCTGCGGAGTGAGCTTTTGCGTCATAGCAAGCGGCGATAGCTGCGCGCGATGCAGAATCTCGTCGGAGTACGCGTTGCCGATTCCGCTGATAAGACTGGGGTCGGTAAGCGCGCGCTTAAGTGTATGGTTGGCCGATCGCAATACCTCTGTGAACGCGGCGAGGTCCGTCTCCAATGGTTCGATGCCGCCCGCGGTCATCGCCTGGATACCCGCATCGCCTTCGACCACGTGCAGCGACGCGCGATGCTGAGTACCGGCTTCAGTGAACGTCAACGCGCCGTTGTCGAACTCGAACGTAGCCAGGGCGCCTTTGCGTCCCGGCTTCGAATCCACCGGCTTCCAGTGCAGCCGGCCCGCGATTCGCAGATGCAGCACCAGCCACAAGTTGTTGTCCAGGCCAATCGCGATCTGCTTGCCAATGCGCCGCACGTCGCTAACAATCCTGCTATCGGTGGCCGACAACGGCGGGCTGGCAGAGCGCAGGAGAAAAGGACTCCTGACGATTGTGCGCTTGAGCTTGCGTCCGATAACGCGGTCGCTCAGTGCTTCGACGTAGAGAGTGATGTCAGGCAATTCCGGCATGATCGTGCTCGCGATGCAGGCCACCTAAGGCCGCGCTTGTGATAGATTTACTCAATGCGACAGCCATGAGAGGACTAGCGCATGAACTATTATCTTGCCAAGACCGACCCCGAGACTTATTCGATCGACGATCTCGAGCGCGAGAAGAAGACCGTCTGGGATGGCGTAACCAATCCGCAGGCGGTTCGCGTGATCCGCTCGATGAAGCCGGGCGATCGCGTATTCATTTATCATAGCGGAGAAGGTGTCGTTGGGATGGCGCTGGTTAAATCAGAAGGCCGCGACGATCCGAAAAATCCGAAATCGGCGGTCGTCGATTTGGAGTTCGTCGGGCGCTTGAGTCCGACAACGTCGCTCGCGGAAATCAAGGAGTCGAAGCTATTCGGCGATTGGGCGCTGGTGCGCCAGGGCCGTCTCTCGACGATGGCCGCGCCGGAAAAGTTCGTCGCGTGGATGCGCGAACGCTACTCGACATCGATTGTTTGAAGTACCAAAGGCGACCCGCGAGGACATCGCCGCCGATAGGGTGCTCGCCCGATTTTCCGAATAGCCGCTAGTCAGGCCAGCTACTAGTGGCCTGACCTGACAGCGGTACCCAAGCGCGATGCCGTCCGGCGATCCTGGATCGTGTTCAGGTACGCGATAATCTTGCCGACTACCTCGCCGATTCCGAGCTCCCCCTGCTCGCCGTGGCCGAGTGCATAGAGTTGCTCGCCCCAAACCGGCATGTCGCGCGTTCCGTGCGCGCGCACCGCGTCGCGGCCGTCAATGAACTTGGCAATTCGCGGCGCCGGAAGGGGCAGGCCGTACTTGTCGCCAAGCATCCGCAGATTTGCCGGAGGCTTCGAGAGCGCCTTCGCGACGGGGCCGTCGCCGGCGCCATCCTTGCCGTGGCAAGAAGCGCAATACCGGGCAAAATAACGTTGACCGTCTGCGACATCCTTGTCCTCGGCCAGCGCCGATTGAGACGCTAACGATGTTACAGCTATCGCGAATAGCAACCAGAAAACTCGCTTCATCAACACTCCGATTGATTTTCAGAAAAGCGGTGCGACTCAGTCGTTCTTTATTCCCCGGCCTTGGGACGGATCGTCAAAACTGGAACCGGCGATTCGCGAACCACGCGCTCTGCAACGCTGCCCAGTATGAAGTGCTTCACGCCTTTACGGCCATGCGTGCCCATCACGATCAGATCGATGCCCTCGTCAGCGGCGAGTTTCAGAATTTGCGGCGCCGCGTTCCCGCTTGCGACGAAAATCTCATGAGATATTCCCGACAGTTTTTCCTGCGCCAATGCTTCCAACCGATGGCGGCATACTGCTTCAAACAGCGGGTTGGGGTCCAGCGGAACGGGTGGCAGCTCGGTGGCCTCCGTAGGCGCGGCGATCACCGTCAAAAGGCAAACGGTCGCCGAACTCTGCCTCGCCAATTGCGACGCAAGTTCGAGCGCCTCCATCGAGTCGCGATCGAAATCGATCGGGCACAAAATTCTTGAAAAGAGTGCGGCCATCGTTCCCAGTCTGCGTTTAGCACGTTACCGCATTTCGCGGAATCAATCGACCTTGGCGCCCAGAAGAGGGCTTCAGGTATGCCGGAATTCGCTTGGCTGCGACGCGAATTGCAACCCAGCGAGCGCGACCGTATCGCGAATCCAGCAGCGAACCTATTCGCACCTCTGGATTGACCTGCTACGGTCGATATCGGAATTAGCTTTGCTAAAATTCGGTAGTGGCCGAGGAAGGATCCGCAAAGGACGGGTGACACGATGAGAAAGCTTATATTCGTCACGATTGCGGTGGCGCTTGCCGCTCCGGTGTTCGCTCAGAACCTCGGCAATCTGAGCAGCAATCCTTACGGCCCGGACTCAAGCGCAAACCAGTATGGCGCCGGGAGTCCGTACAATCCGAACTCGATCAACAATCCTTATGGTCGATTCGGCTCGCCTTACAGTCCCGATAGCGCGACCAATCCATACGCGATGGATGCCCCCAAGCTCTACGATGACCAGGGCAACTATCATGGCAAGCTGAGCGCCAATCCCTACGATCCCGACTCGACCTCGAACCAATTCGGCAGGTACGGCAGTCCGTACTCAGCGGACAGCATTAACAACCCGTTCGGGGCCGGCTCGCCTTATCGCTCGGATAGCCCAAACAATCCCTATGGGCACGGCATGGAAATGCAGGGCGACGCGAACTGACGCGCGATCGTGCGGGTACCGCGGCTATGTGCCAGATGTGTTTGGTGGGCCGTTCCGGGCTCGAACCGGAACGTAGATCGGCCCCCTTCGGTCGTGATCGGCAGTCGCTTGGCAGCGATTTGGTTCACGTGGATTCGTGCTTCTCGCAATAATAGCAACGCCGAAAGCGGACCACTCGCGGTATTCCCTGCGGGGAGATTTTCACGTAAAGGTCGCGACGCCACACGTCGTACCACGTGATCTTCTCCCCGTCGAAAGTCATTCGCTCAGCCGCGCGCCGCAAGACGTGCTGCTGGATCGGGTTCGGTATTACGACAAGTCCGTTAAGGTCTCGACAAAACTTCACCATCTGCTTCTTCAGAAATCGGTCCATGATCCTGATGAAGTCTTTGCCGTTGGCGGTGACAATAATCGCTTCTGCCTTGTATGCGGCCTCTACGACCGCCTCGTCGGATGCCCCGTCCTTAAGTTTTATATTGGCGCGGGAGATAACTCGAGCTTTCGGGAAATATTCAGCCGCGTCTCTTACGCACTCATCGAAAAGAAACCTGTAAGGTCTCATCAGTTCGATTGTCAGAGTCCCAACTAGAAAGAGCAAGGCCCAAAGGGCCGAACCGCGACCGCTAAACCCAGATTAAATGCTTGGAGTCGGCAGCGTGTGAACAATCCCGTGCATGTACGAGGCTGTGGTCTGCGGCCACGAATTGCCCGTAGAGAGGCGGTCTGTTAACACCGACATGAACGTGCCTCGCAAAATAAATCCGTCGCTCTCGTCACGCCCAGGGGCGGCGGCACGCCGAATGGGACTCTTGCCCCATGAGACTGGAAGTCGGAACATTGGTCCGCTCTGAAGGAACAAAAATATGAAAGCCAAGATCTCGCTGTTGTTGGGAACGATAATCGTGTTCTTTAGTTTCGGAACCGCATGGTCAACTGGAAGTTCACGCGTTAAAGTTTTTGTCGACTGCGGTGCCGAAGACATCGTAGGAACACGCGTATGCTCCCAACTAAAGGAGAAAATCAGAGGATCGAATGGATTCGAATTGGTTCAAGCAGTGAACAAGTTCGTTTTTTGTGTCCACCTTCTTTCGGTTGATATAGATCAAGGCAAGGGGTCCGCCGTATCTCGAATATACTCGCTCGGAACCGACCAAAATTCGGCAGCATACATCCGTCAAATATTAAAGCTTCCGCCGGATCCCAGCTTGGAATCAAAATATCCCGAGCACTCCGAATTGTTGCTGGCCTGGACGATGTCGACGTTCTCAACGGTGTCGACGTTCTCAGCTGTGCATGTGGCCGACACCGCCGACGCTATTTTTGCCGATATTGACAAAAACAGTGGGTTTTTACGGAAATGAGATTCCGTCGCGCCGCCGGGCGCCGCGACGACGATGCGAGGGCGCGCGGAGATGGCAAACAGTACATCCGGGATTTCGAATCCGAATAGTATAACTGGGCCGCTCCTAAGCAAGCGAAGCGAAGCCATCCGCCGCCATCGGTCCAGAATCACTCCGCGAACAGGACTCCGCCGCCAGGTCGCGACACTGGTACCCTGTACCTGCTTTTGATAATCGGGACCAACGACGAGCCAGTCGCACATGCCACCTCAACTTGCATCCAATCCCTTTTTCTCGAACTCCGTAGTGGCGGCGTCTGCACTCATCGGTGCGATTGTAGGCGGGCTTTTCGTACTGCAGGCGCAGCGAAGCGAACGCAAAAGCGCGATGCGCGGCGGTGCCCGCGCGGTGGCTTTCGAGATGCTTGGTAACTACATCGCTCTTAGGGCATTTGCCGAATCTCGGGGCAGTCCGGATTTCGACAGAATCGACGTCAGTATACCTACGGTGTCGCGGCAGATCTTCGATCAGCAATTTCATCGAATCTCGCAGCTGCTTATATTCGACGATCTTAAATCGGTAGTAAATCCATACACCATGAGCACCAGCATAGGTTCGCTCTTAAGCGATCGGTTGGCAGCCTCGCCCGGGCGCCTAACAACACAGGATGTCACTTTCCTGAAAACCATAGCTCAGATGTTTCTGGTCGGCGTAAAGACGATAATGGCAGCAGGCGTTTTCAACCGTCGCGAACGAGCGAGTATTCAAAACCAGATTTCAGAGATGGTAGATGTCGAGGACAGGGTTCGACAAGCGGTTAAGAACCCTCCCTCTTGATGAAATAGCTCAAGATACCTGCCTGAATCGCGCACCACTGGCGAGCATTCGAGAGTCGCTCGCGATACCGCCCGCCAATGGCTCGCCCCACAGCGCGGTAGAGATCTCGCGGCCGGCTAATCCAACGAGGTGATCGCTCAGACCACGAGTCTTGCGGGTTTTTGGTGGGCCGTTCCGGGCTCGAACCGGAGACCCGCTGATTAAGAGTCAGCTGCTCTACCAACTGAGCTAACGGCCCACCGTCGAAGGATGTTCTACGTAGCAGGATATCTGGGGTGAGTGAAGGGATTTGAACCCTCGACCACCGGATCCACAATCCGGCGCTCTACCAACTGAGCTACACCCACCATCGTCATTCGAAAAATTGCTCCGGCCTCGTTCCCTATCCTATCCGATTCGCTATCCGATTCGTCGGCCCTCAAAGCGGGCCCGGAAAATTCCTTGCATGGCGCGCCAGAAGGGATTCGAACCCCTGACCCGCGGCTTAGAAGGCCGCTGCTCTTTCCACCTGAGCTACTGGCGCGAATCGGGGCGAGCCGATTTGAACGGCCGACCCCCTGCTCCCAAGGCAGGTGCGCTGCCAGGCTGCGCTACGCCCCGTGCCTCAAGGGATTAACATACCCGCGATTCTCTCTCAACCAAGTGCCCGGAATCGGCGCAGAATCGCGTCGCCGGCCGATTCGACGAAAAGCCGCTGCGACGAGTCGCCTGGATCGGCTGCGCAGCCGCCGCCCTGCATCGAACAAATCACGACGCAATAAGCGAAACGTCGCAGCATCGATAGTATGCGGCTGCATCTTGCAAAAACCAAACATTTTCGCCCGGTTATGGCCCGATTGGAGCGATTGCACGCGCTCGGCATCGCAAAATGAGAAGGATTTTGAACTGGCTTGCCTCGATTTGGTTGAATTTTTCGAGGGCATAAATGTTGCTTTGACTTAGACCAGCGCTGCTGAAAACTCCTCCCCCGAGAATCAACAGCGCCTGTCTCCCCAAGCAAGGCCGGGCTGCTTGATCGTTGGCCCCCACCCGCGATCTCCCCTCAGTAGCCCGGCCATCCTCTTTTTCAGCCACCGCTCCGCTTCGTTTGATCGATCGTAGTTCCCGCCGCGGCCGCCGATCATTTCGACGCATTCGACGGATCGATCTATGATGCAGGCAGTCGCTTCGAGGAGACGCCCGCAGGAATTCCATGCAGAACAGCGAGATCGGCCGCGTGCTGAGCGAAATTGCCGACATGCTCGAAATCACCGGCGCGAATTTCTTCCGCGTGCGAGCTTATCGCAACGCGGCGCGCGCAGTCCTGGACTACCCCGCGAATTTCGCGGAACTCAGCCTCGACAAGATGTCCGCGGTCGCCGGCATCGGCAAAGACCTCTCCGCGAAAATCGCGACGCTGGCGAGCACCGGCGAACTCGCGCTTCATCGCGAGCTTAGTGCGAAGGTTCCGCCGGGCGTGCTCGCGCTGATGCGTCTGCCGGGGCTCGGGCCCAAGCGCGTGATGCAGATAACCCGTGAATTGGGCATCGAGGATTTGGCGCAACTCAAAGTTGCGGTCGAAGCGGGGGCGTTGCGCACGATTCGCGGTCTCGGGCCGAAGATGGAAGAGAAGCTGCTCGAGCATCTGAATCGGGAGCATCAAACCAAGCCCAAGCGATGGCTCTATGCCGACGCCGCGGTCGAAGTCGACGCGATGCTGAAGCATCTCCGCCGATGCAAAGCGGTCGAGCGCGCCGAAGCTGCGGGAAGTTTTCGTAGGAGGCGCGACACGGTCGGCGACCTGGACATCCTGGCGACCGCGTCGTCGCCGTCCGAGGTCACCAACTGGGTGCTTCAATATCCGCGCGCCGCGAAGACGCTCGGCAGCGGCGATACCAAGACCACGCTCGTGCTCAACGACGGCTTGCAGGTGGACGTGCGCGTCCTGCCCGCTGAGAGTTACGGCGCGGCGCTGATCTACTTCACCGGCTCGCAGGCGCATTGCATCCACATTCGGAGAATCGCGCAGAAGATGCGGCTGTCGCTCAACGAGTACGGGCTGATGCGGGCGGGCAAATCGATCGCCGGGCGCACCGAGGAGGAGGTTTACGCGAAACTCGGGATGGCGTGGATACCGCCGGAGATGCGCGAGGATCGCGGCGAAGTCGAGGCAGCGCTCGAGAATCGATTGCCGCGGCTAATCGAGCGATCGGACTTGCGCGGCGACCTGCATACGCATTCGACCTACACCGACGGCCGCGCGTCGATCGAAGAGATGGCGCGCGCGGCGAAAAAAGCCGGCCTCGAGTACTTCGCGGTGACCGATCATTCGCAGCGCCTCGCGATGGTGCATGGACTCGACCCCGCGCGCTTGCGCGAACAATGGCGCGAAATCGAGACGGTGCAGACGGGCCTCAGCGGAATCAAGCTGCTGCGTGGTATCGAGGTGGATATCCTGGATGACGGCTCGCTCGATTTGCCCGACGAAGTGCTGGCGGAACTCGATTGGGTGGTCGCGTCGGTGCATTCAAAGCTGAATCAGCCGGCGCCGGAGATGACGCAGCGGTTGATCAAGGCGATCAGGAATCGGCATGTCGATGTGATTGGGCATCCGACCGGCCGGCTGATCGACAAGCGCGACGAAAGCACTTTCGATTTTGGCGAGGTGCTCCGCGCGGCACGTGGAGAAGGATGCGCGCTCGAAGTCAATTCGCAGCCCGATCGGCTCGACCTGGTCGATACGGCGTGCATGGCGGCGAAGCATGCGGGCGTCAAGCTGGTCATCTCGACCGATGCGCATTCGAGCAATGGCTTCGATCTAATCGAGTTGGGCCTCGCGCAGGCGCGCCGCGGATGGATCGAGCCGTCCGACGTGCTGAACACGCGCCCGCTCCGCGATCTCCGCCAGCGCCGCTAGACGTTGCCCGCACGGCGCGGGATGCGGATGCTTCTGCTGCCGTTGCCACTCTATCAATCGAGCGCTGGAAAATACTGCTCAAACGGCCCTGCCGGATTGGACGTCGGCGTCGGAGTGCTAGTCGGCGTGGCGATCGTGGAGCAACGGCTTTAGTCTCCATCCGAGTCGTGGTACTCGGAACCGCTCGAAACGATCCCAGCTGTTCGGGTATCCAATCGGTTGCCGATATTGGCCCAACTCGCAGGCTCTCCAAATCAACAGGCTCCATAATCTAACCGGCTCAGAATATAGTACAGGCTCTTGACTATGGAGCCTCATTATATTATTAACTAGCCCATCAAAACGCCGCCACACAAAGCGGCCAAAGTAGGAGAGTTTTATGGATACCCAAGAAATCGAAACGACTGGACTCGCGGCCATGGCTCCCACGGCGGAAAGGAGGCCGAAAGCTCGAAGACGAAAGGTAGAAAAAATCAAGCCACCGACTAAGGAAGAACGGTCCACGTTGCTCCGAACGCGCCTCTGCGGGCTGACGGAGGAGTTGATCGCGAATGGCTTCGGCGCGATTTTGAAGCCACCACCGCCCATCAAGCTGATCGAACTCGAACCAGACATCGATCCCAAAAAAGGAGCATTTATTGGGAAGGTCAAGGAACCGCTCGCGTACTACTTACAGCGAGTTTCGGTTGTGGACAATCTGTCGCAGCGCCCGCCCTTCGATCACCTGAACGATTCTATCTATCGCAGACTGATCAGAGACTTTATCGAGGGTGCAGTGATACCGGAATCGAAGGTGGCCGCTCTTCTTCGCAGCACTAACGGAAAGGCAGAGACCTTGGCCAACGGAGACATTCGATACTCTATAGTCGACGGTCTTCAGCGCCTCTACTGCATGTGCATAGCGATCCTGCTGGTTTATTTGCGCGAGAAATCAGTTGAACAGGGTCTTGTCCCTGAGGAAATTTGGCGGGTCCATTTTGCAGATGTTGTTGCCAAGAAGGGCGACGCAAAGACCGCCACTGAGGAACTTCTCTCGCGTGCTATCAGGTACGAAGTTTTCTACAACATCGACCTCGGCGGATTGCTTCACTACATGGTGACGTTTAACACCGGCCAGCGTCGGATGAGCCTGCCCATCCAGCTTGAGATTATGCGCCGACCTCTGATCGAGGAGATCGAGCGTCGGGCCGAGGTCAAGCTCTGGCTGGATACAGACAAGTTGCCGGGGCAGACGAAGCCAGCGCAGGACTTCTCGGCGGCTCAACTTGTCCTCGCAACGGAGGCATTTGTGACTGGCAATTGCCAGATTGCGGCGGGGACGGAAGCTGATCGGTATCTCGAAAGTCAGGCGGACCTTGATGAGGTTGGGGATATCGAGGACACCGTCACGACGCTCAAGAGGATAATGGCGGAATTTCATCCCGCCATTATGAGGATATACGCGCAAGAAGTCGGTAGTCGTTACATCCTCTCAAACAGCATCACCTTCCTAATCGGGTTCGTCGCGGCATGCGGTTACGTTCGCAACAATAACAATCCCAAAGTTCTGGATGGCGTTCTCGACAAGTTGGCGGATTTGATGAAAAGGCCCGTCGATGATCCGTTGAACCTTCGCGAATACCAAGCGGTCGTGTTGCAAATAAAGACGTCTCGCGGCAAGGCCATGCGACGACTGGCAGACGACACGTTTCGCCGCTTCTTTCTGGGCGCCACGCGCTCGCTCGATTGGGTCGACACGTTTAAGAGTATCGGAGGCCTGTGATTTTGACTTCTGCTGAAAGCCCCGGCCTGTTCAAGGGCCGGGGCCAGCCTCTCCACCTTCCTCGTCACATGCCGCCCGGCAGAGAACTTGGTGGCGCGCCACTTCACGAGCGGCGATAGCTTGAAGGCTGAACGGACTTTCAGGGGCGAGGTTTCAGGTGGAAGGCGGAGGCGAGCAATTGATAGGAGTGGAGGCGCGCTTGGTGATCGTGCACCACAGTCACGATCATAGCTTCTTCGACACCTAGCACGCTTGCTATATCAATCAGTTGATCGCGCACCGTATCGGCGGTGCCGATCAAGGAGCGCGGCCATTCGCCGGTCTCGCGAAACATAGGATCGGGATCCAGCGGAGTGCTGCTTAGTTCGGCGAGCGCCGACTCAGGCGTGGGGATAGGTCCGCGATCGCCGCGGCGCGCATTGCGCACGAACATCCGGACGCTCGACGCAAGCCGCTGCGCTTCATCGTCGGTATCCGCGCAGATAGCACCTATTCCGAGCGCCGCGACCGGCTTCGATAGCTCATTAGAAGGCTTGAAGTGCGAGCGATAGTACTCGATCGCTTTGCGGGTCGGATTCGGATCGATGAAATGCGCGAAGCTGTAAGGCAATCCGAGTTGGGCGGCGGCGTCCGCGCTCCACATGCTCGAACCAAGCATCCAGATTTCAGGATGACCGGGCATCGCGGGCGAAAGATGGATGCGGCTGAAGGCGTGATCGGGACGAAAGCTCTGATTCAGAAAAGCGATCAGTTCGAGCAACTGCCGCGGGAAGTCATCAGTGGTGGACTGGCTCTCGCGATCGCGCCGCAATGCGTAAGTATCGAGCGGACTGCCGCCGGGCGCGCGCCCGATGCCGAGATCGATTCGACCCGGATAGAGCGCATGCAGCATCCGGAAGGTCTCCGCGACCTTCATCGGGCTGTAGTGCGGAAGCATCACGCCACCCGAGCCGACGCGGATATGGCGCGTCTCGGCGGCGACGCGGGCGATCATGATTTCCGGCGCGGGGCTCGCGAACGCGCCGGTCGCATGATGCTCGGCGATCCAGTAGCGCTGGTAGCCGAGGCGATCGCACAATTTTGCGAGATCGATCGTGTTGTTGAGCGCATCCGCGGCGGTGAATCCGGCCGGGACTGGCGATTGATCGACGACTGACAGTTTCATTCGGCTGATTCGCAAGAGTAATGCATTGACTTAATCTTGCTTGGCTTGCGGCGCCGATTCCATAGCTGGGGGCTGCGCGACGCGCTGCTCTGGTAAAACCGCCGGCTATTGGCGACAATCCACCCGCGTCCTGTTTGCACCGCAGGGTCCCGGGCGCAATCACAGGATCGCAGTATCGATGGAGGAACGAACATGAGTTGGGATTTTGAAACCGACCCCGAATATCAGAAGGAACTCGATTGGGCTGACAAGTTCGTGCGCGAGGAAGTCGAGCCGCTGCAGTACGTGCTCGATTGTCATCCGTACGACGTGCGCAATCCGAAGCGCAACGCGCTGGTGCGTCCGCTGCAGGCCGAAGTGAAGAAGCGCAAGCTGTGGGCGTGTCATCTCGGGCCTGAGCTCGGCGGTCCCGGCTACGGCCAGGTCAAGCTCGGACTCTTGAATGAGTTGCTCGGCGGTGCGGCGTATGCGCCGATCGTGTTTGGATGCCAGGCGCCCGATTCGGGCAATGGCGAAATCCTTGCTCATTACGGCACGCCCGAACAGAAAAAGCGCTTTCTGCAGCCGCTGCTCGACAATGAGATCGTGTCTGCATTTTCGATGACCGAGCCGCAGGGCGGCGCCGATCCGAAAGTGTTCACGACCAAAGCCGAAATGAAAGGCGACAACTGGGTCATCAACGGCGAGAAGTGGTTCTCGTCGAACGCGCATCTGGCGTCGTTTCTGATCGTGATGGCGGTGACGGATCCCGACGCGCCGATTTACAAGCGGATGTCGATGTTTATCGTGCCGAGCGAGACGCCGGGGGTGAAGATTCTGAAGAACCTGGCGGTCGGCATGAACGAACGCGAGGGCAGCCACGCCTACATCCGATATTCGGATGTGATGGTGCCGAAAGATCACATGCTCGGGCCTCGTGGCGGCGCGTTCGCGGTCGCGCAGACGCGGCTTGGCGGCGGACGCATCCATCATGCGATGCGCACGATCGGACAAGTGCGCCGCGCTTTCGACATGATGTGCGAGCGGGTGCTATCGCGCACGACGCAGGGATCGAAGCTGGCCGACAAGCAGATGGTGCAGGAAAAGATCGCGGACTCGTGGATGGAGATCGAGCAGTTCCGCCTGCTGGTGCTGCGCACGGCGTGGAAGGTCGATCGCTACAAGGATTATATGAAAGTGCGCAAGGACATCGCGGCGGTCAAGGCGCTGATGCCGAAAGTGTTTCACGACGTCGCATCGCGCGCGCTCTATCTGCATGGATCGCTCGGCGCGACCAACGAGATGCCGTTCGTCGAGCAGGTCATCCAGAGCTTCCACATGGGACTCGCCGACGGTCCGACCGAAGTACACAAGATCACGGTCGCGCGGCAGGTGTTGCGCGACTACAAGGCGACTGACGGCCTGTTCCCGTCGCAGCACATTCCGAAGCTGCGCGAAGAAGCGATCAAGAAGTATGCGAATCGCATCGAACTCGAGGTCGCCAATCAGTGATCGCGAGTTTCATTTCGAGGAGAGATTCAGATGGCCTATGAGCAGATCATCTACGAGGTCGCGGACAATATCCTGACGATTACGCTCAATCGCCCGGAGAAGTTGAATGCGTTCACGGGCCAGATGATGAACGAGATGATCGATGCGTTCGACAAGGCCGACGCGGACGACAATATCCGCGCGATAATCGTGACGGGCGCCGGGCGCGGATTCTGTGCCGGCGCCGACTTGTCGGCGGGTGCGAATACGTTCGATGCGACGCGGCCGGATCGTCCGGAGCGGCAGACCGCGATCAGGCCCGACGGCAGCGTCGATTGGAGCAATGACGCGGTGCGCGACGGCGGCGGGCGATTGACGCTGCGGATTTTCGAGAGCCTGAAGCCGGTGATCGCCGCGGTCAACGGACCCGCGGTCGGCGTGGGCGTGACGATGCAACTCGCGATGGACGTGCGAATCGCGTCGGAGAATGCGCGCTTCGGCTTCGTGTTCTCGCGGCGCGGGATCGTGCCGGAGGCTTGCTCGAGCTGGTTTCTGCCGCGGATCGTAGGAATCTCGCAGGCGCTCGAGTGGGCGTTTTCGGGCCGCGTGTTTTCCGCAGAGGAGGCGCTGCAAGGACGACTCGTCAGCAAGGTGTGCGCGCCCGATCAATTGCTTCCCTCGGCGCGGGCGCTCGCGCGCGAAATTGCGGACAACACGTCGCAGGTGGCGGTGGCGCTGATCCGCCAGATGTTCTGGAAGACACTCGGCGCGGACCATCCGATGGAAGCGCACAAAATCGACAGCCGCGGAATTTTCTCCCGCGGCGCGTCGGCTGACGTCAAGGAAGGAGTCACGTCGTTTCTGGAGAAGCGGCCGGCGAAGTTTCCAGACAAGATTTCGAAAGACATGCCGCCGTATTTTCCGTGGTGGCAAGATCGGAAGTATAGTTAGTCCGGAAATATAGCTAGTCCGGAAGTATAGTTAGTAGTTGAGTAGTAATCACTTCAGATAGTCAGTTGATTCGAAAGTATAGTTGATCTATTGCGCAGTGTATGGCCGCGAGCTGTGGTGAAACTGAAGTCATCGCGAATTTGTTCGTCGGCGATCTGCAGGATGCGCAAAGATTCGACGGCACGATTATCAGCGTGCTGCCCGACGTCCCGGACGGCGAGCCGCCGCACGCGATCCATATGCCGATCCTGGCGCGCGGAATCGAATCGCTCGACAGCACCGCCGAGTTGATCGATCGCGCGCTCGCCGAAGGGCGTCGAGTGCTCGTGCATTGCGAGGAAGGATGCGAGCGGGCGCCGCTCGTAATCGCATGGTTTCTCAAGACGCGGCGTGCGATGTCGCTCGACGAGGCCTATACGCTGCTGAAGAGCCGCCGCCCGATCGTCGAGGATCGCCGGCGCTGGCTCGGCATCCACAATCAGTAGGGTCGCGCGCCCAAAACAATCTTAAAGAGCATTAATGAGCGATCTTGGTTACGAAGCGTTGTCCTGCGCGTCTGAACTCGATCGGATAAGTTTGTCAGCGAGGCAATGCGATGAAGGCGATTCAGTTTGAGCGGCTTGGCGGTCCCGAAGTGATGCAATTGCGCGAGATCCCGCGGCCCGAGCTGCGCCCGGGGACCGTGCTGGTGAAGAATCAGGTGATCGCGCTGAACTACGGCGACACGTTTTTTATTCGCGGGCAATATCTGGTGAAGCCGGCGTTTCCCGATACTCCCGGGATGGAAGCGGCGGGAGTGATCGAGGAGGTCGCGCCGGACGTCAAAGGTCTGACTCCGGGCATGCGCGTCGCGTACATCGGGATGGGCGCATACGCGGAGTACACGAGGATCCGGCCATCGCGCGTGATGGCGATTCCCGACTTTATGGATTTCGAGCAGGCGGCGGCATTTCCGATCGCGGTGCTGACGGCGTGGCATCTGCTGCACACTTGTCATCGCATCGACGCGGGAGAGACCGTGATCGTACATTCGGCAGCGGGCGGCGTCGGAATCGCGGCGGTGCAAATCGCAAAGGCGGCGGGCGCGCGCGTGATCGGCACGGTGTCCGCGGACCACAAGATCGATTTCGTGCGCAGGTACGGCGCCGACGAAGTGATCAACTATGCGACGCACGACTTCGCGGAAGAATCGATGCGGCTAGGCGGCGGTCGCGGCGTCGATCTGATCCTCGATGCGGTCGGCAAGCCGACTTTCGGCAACGGCCTCAAGTGCCTCGCGCCGTTCGGGCATCTGATCCTGTACGGCAGCGCCGGGGGTCCGCCCGATCCGATCAATCCGATGATGATGCTGTTCGCCAAATCGTTGAAGGTGAGCGGTTTCGTAGTACCGATGGTTTATGCGATGCATGAAATTCATCAGCGCGGCGTGGACGACGTATTCAGGCTCGCGCGCGAGGGGCGATTGACGGTGCCGATCGGACAGCGATTCGCGCTGAGCGAGGCGGTCGAGGCGCTTCGATTCCTGGAATCGCGGCGGTCGGTGGGAAAGCTACTATTGATTCCTTGAACCACGATGGAGAAGCAGCCATGGCGAAAGAATCCAAAAACGATCGCGTTGCGGTGATACTCGGAGTCGGACCCGGCCTGGGCGCCTCGCTCGCGCGCAGATTCGCGAAGGGCTATGCAGTCGCGATCAACGCGCGGAACGAAAAATACCTGCATTCGCTGGCGGAAGAGATCGCGGCGGCGGGCGGCGAAGTGATCGAAGCGCCGGCCGACCTTGGCGATCGTGCGCAGATCGCGGCGGCATTCAAGTCGATTCGCGAGCGGTTGGGCGCGCCCGATGTGCTCGTGTACAACGCGGGCGGCGGAAAATGGGGTACGATCAACGAAGTCACGCCCGAGCAATACGAGGATGCGTGGCGGGTCGGCGCTTACGGAGCATTCGTCAGCGCCAAGGAGGTGGTGCCGGAGATGATCGCGCGCGGCCGCGGCGTGATCCTGTTCACTGGCGCGACCGCGGGAGTGAAGGCGGGGCCCAAATCGATCGCGTTCGGACCGGCGAAGTTTGCGTTGCGCGGACTGGCCCAGTCACTCGCGCGCGACTTAGGCCCTAAGGGCATCCATGTCGCCTGGATCAACGTGGACGGCTCGATCAACATCCCGGGGCGGCGCATCCCAAACCTCAAGGATGAAGACCAGCTAGAGCCCGACGCGATCGCCGACACCTACTGGCATCTGGCGCATCAGCATCCGAGCGCATGGACGATGGAGCTGGAAGTCAGGCCATTCAAGGAGAAGTTCTGACAGTCAGATAGTATGCGTCGATTTGGTAGGGACCGATGAACGGGATTGAAAGGATTGCAAGTTGAGATGCCGCCGAGAGGCGAGGGTTACACGCGCAACCGCTCCACGAACGGCGCGTCGCTCCGCACCGGGCTATTTTTCTGACGGGCGACTATGTTCGAGAAGTGAGCTAGGGGCGGGCGAACGGGCGGGGAAGTAACAGGGAACGCTGTTACTCAGGAGGCGAGGCGGGTCGCACAGACTATGTAGGGCGAGGTCAGGCGGTTGGGAGGTATTCGCCGATCGAGGAAGTCCTCGATTGACCAGATGGCAACAGAGGTTCCGACCAGCGCGAGGATAATCGATTTCTTGAGGCGATATTCGAATGAGCCGGGTTCGATGCCGCCGAGCGCGAGACAGACGCCGTAATTGGTCGAGAGAAAATATTCGCAATCGATTACCTCGAGGCCGGCGGCTTGGTGCGCGCGAAGAACCGCTTCCCGGTCGAGTATCACGTGGATGTCGTAAACGGGGCGATTCAGCAGGGCGAGAACGGCGCCGACCGAGCCTGCCATGTTGGGGACCATGGTCAGCAGCCAACCGCCGGGCCGCAGATAGCGAACGAAGGAACTTACTACGCCCGCGGTGTCGTGGAAGTGTTCGATGACGCCGAATGACCAGACGACATCGTAGGCGCCGAGCAGTCTGTCGGGAGGCTCGAAGAAATCTCCGCATACGATGTCGCCGGCGATGCTTGCATCGCGGAGCACTTCGGATGCTTGTTCGCATCCGGTCGGGGAGCGGTCGATTCCCGCGACCTCGAAACCGAATTCACGGGCGAACAACGGAAGCATCGAACTATTGGCGCAACCGAGTTCCAGCAGCCGCAGGCCGCGGGTCGGCTGGGTGAAGACGCGCTTCCTCAGATAGTCGCAGATCGCGCGATTGACGTGATTCGACAGGCGCCCGCTGGAGGGCGCAGTATTCTGCCAGACTCGATTCCAATATTGTTCGCCAGCCTTATCGCCCGATGCCGCGTCGATTGCCATCTCGGTTCTCCGAGCCTCGAAATTAGTTGATATCCTCGAGGCCGCTGCGAGGCGCCGCAAAGCCGTCGAGATCGCTTCGCGCGAGTTCGAACGCCCGGCTGAAGCTTGCGTGGGTCCAAATCCCGGTCGACATGTGCGCGCCAAATACCATCATAACGTTCGACAGGATCAGATTGACCATGTAGGCGAACGCTATTCCGTTCGCGCCGAAATCGCGCGCCAGCGCCGCGCCCAGGATGACCGATAACAAGCCGGAAATGATCGTGATGCTCGCCATCAGCCGGTGATTGCCGGTCATCATGAGCGTGGCGCCGCACGAACCGCTGATCACGTTGGCGCACTCGCCGATCCCGAGCAGGGCGAGGACGCTGGCCGCGTTGGAGTAATAGGGACCATAGATCGCCGCAAGGATCGAGCGCCCGAAAACGATCAAGACGCCCAAAATCAGCAGCGCCGGCAAGCCTGCGACGGCAGCCGATCCCCGCAGCATCCGATCAAGTTGAGCGAATTCTCTCCGCGCGTACAGCTCTGCTATCAACGGCGGGACGACGCCGTTGACCAGTCCGAGCATCATTCCGATCGGCATTACGAGGAACAGCGCCGTCGAGTAGAGTGCGACCTCCTGTTGGGTGCGAAAGATTCCGAGGATGAAGACCAACACGGGAGGTGTTCCACCGAACGCAATCGCCGCCAGCAGTAAGGCGCCCGAAATGCGGACCAACTCGGTGATCGAGGATCCGCCGCTCCCAATCAGTCCCACCAACTTGGGCCTGAGCAAGACGATTCCCGCCGCTACAGCGATGACGCCGGCTATCGAATGGACCGCGACCACGGCTTTGAATTCGCAATGGCCGTATGCGAGCCAAATGCCGATCAGTGCCGCGGCCGTCAATATGTTCGCCAGCCAGCCTTCCACCAGTGAGGCTATCCGAATGTCATGGAACCCGCGGAAGATTTGCGCGAGCAGCGTCTGTCCGGTCACCGTCGCGCCCCAGATTGCGATGAGAACGCTGTAACTAGCCAGATAGGTCGAATGAAAAATCCGCGCGTCGAGGTTGCGGAGCAGGAGCGCGAGGATGAAAGCGGTCAGCACCGCACCGCTCACACCGAGGATGAGGCTATTGGCGATCGCCGTGCGCGCCCGGCCGGGAAGATCGCGGCCAAGCGCGTCGGCGATAATGCGCATCGCGGCCTGCGGAAGTCCGAGTCCTCCGACGAGGGCCGCAAAGATGACAACGCTTGCAGCGAGGTAGTATGCGCCGGCTTGAGCCGGCGTCAGCAGGCGCGCGACGAATGCACTGATGCCGAGCGCGGCGACCGCAGCGGTCAATCTGCCGGTGAGCACCCAGAATCCACCGGATAGCAAGCGGCTCCGCAGCGAATGTTGCATCACTCGCCGACCCGCCGCGGGCGCCTCGAGGCCCCCCGGGTCTTGATGACGCTCGCGGGAGTTCCTACTGCGATTGACATCGGCGGAACGTTGCAGGTCACTACCGATCCAGCGCCTATTACCGATCCATGTCCAATCGTCACTCCGTCCAGCACCGTGAAGCGTGCGCCAAGCCACACGTCGTTCTCGATCTTGACTCCCTGCTGGGTGACACCTTGCAGCCTGATCGGGATTGAAGGATCAACGTAAACGTGGGCGGCCGGGATGATGACGCAGGAGGTCGCAATACGGATGTCATCCCCGATTTCGGCGCCCCCGTGACCGTAGATCATGACGTACGGATGGATGCCGACGTTGCGGCCGTAAGAAAGGAGCATCGCGCCGGGGAGGACGTAGCTATAGTCGCCAAGTTCGATTCTATCTCCTCAGTCGGCAACAATCCGGCTGCCGCGACCGACGAAAACTCCCGCGCCGAGTTGGACCTTTCCACCAACTGTCGCTCCGCGCTCTTTGCATCGCAAGCCCAGGCGGGCGGCAATTTTGGCTCTGAGACTAAGCATGATGCTCCGCGCGATCTTCTTCTTCCGGTGACGATCTCCACGCGGAGAGATCTCTTTGGATCAGATCTTCCAGTTTGACAATGTCGGGCTTGAGTAGTTCAAGAAGTTTCGCGCGGTCGGCGGGATCGAGGCGCACCGGATCGGAACTGTAGTACAATCGTTTCAGCGAGATCATCGCGCGCTTCGGCAATACGGCCGTGAGCAGACGCTTCGCGCCGCTCCTTTGGACGAACCGGTTTACCTTCGGCATCCGTAGGGTCATCGAGCCGTTGACCTTCGCCGCCGACAGCGGGACCATCCCGGCCGAGAGGCCGAGCAACCCGGCGACGCCGTCGATCGCGCGATCCATCTTTTGCAGATCCTCGTGCAGGATCACTTTGACCCGGGCTGGATCGAAAACCCTAAAATAGCGCTTCACCTGCTGGTAGTACTGGCTTTTTCCGAGCAAGTTCCATTCCGCGCAATCGGCGTATCCATTCAGCGCCTCTTCGATGAATGGCCGGCGCATCAATCCCTGGTTAAGATGCATCAGATAGTCGGAAAACGCCCTTTCGACCGGATTTCTTAGAAGGATGATGATCCTGGCGTCGGGAATGGATGACTTTATTTCTCGGGCGGCACACTGCGATGCCAGATAAGTGGTACTGCATTCGCCAATCGCGCGAGCCTTCGATGCTCTTGAAAACAGCCGCACGTAGTCATTCCATTCTTTGGCGTGCGCTAGATGTAACTGGCTTTTCATTCCGCTCGCGATGAACGCCTTGACGTCAGGTAAGCGCAGGCCCGGATACAACTGTTCGAAGTCAATGTCCTTGGAGAAGTAACTCGGCTCCTTGATCGGGCACATGAACACTTCGGGGTGATTACAAAGAGCCCGATACAGTAATGTCGTGCCCGAGCGAGGGGCGCCAACGACGAAGAAGTTCGGAAGCGGATCGTTAGGGTCGTTGGTCACAGGAAGTTCTCCGTGCAGTCGCAAGTTACTGACAGGATTTTCGATCGTGCGCCTTTTCCTGCGGTCTCAATATGAATACGTGGCACGACGCGCCAAACCAGCGCGCAAGGAGGCGGCGCGTTTCGATTCCCATAGAAGGAAAGAGACTGAAGCCGGTATAGAACAAGCCATTGTCACCCTGCCCGACGACTTCGAATCCATGCCTCCGAAATGTTCGCCGCCACACCTGAGCGCGGAAACGGAATAGCTCGTGCACCGAGGTCGGCGCAGCGCCGTGCGCGGCGGGGAACAGGGCGCGTGAAAAGGCGTAGAGCTTTCCAGATTTTCGCATCGAGTCACGCAAATCGGGCGATCGTCCACCGAGGACGTCGCGGCGCCCGGCGAGATATCGAACCGCAAATGCGTAGTGCGCTATGCTGGTCCAGAATCGCCAGGCGGACGACGGCAGCAAGCAAACGAAAATTCCCGTTTCTGGATTAAGGACGCGACGGATCTCGGGCAGTAGCAAATCCAGGTCCGCAGGCGTGACATGCTCGAGCACATTCGACGAAAAGATCGCATCCGCCGCGCCGGAACGCACCGGGATTGCGGTTCCGTCGTAGATAACAAGATTGGAGTATCCCGCTTCGGGCCGGACCGCGACCTCAAGCGGTAGCACGACGCAGCCCCAAGATTTCAGCAGCGAAGCTTGATACCCGTCGCCCGCGCCGACATCAATCACGAACGCACCGGCTTTGAACATTCGCTTGACGCCGTTCAGTTCAGCGGCGCGCGCAGTCTCGAGCCGAAAAGGAACATTAGTTTGATCGTCAGCGGG
This sequence comes from Candidatus Binatus sp., assembly GCF_030646925.1. Taxonomy (NCBI): domain Bacteria; phylum Candidatus Binatota; class Binatia (SeqCode); order Binatales (SeqCode); family Binataceae (SeqCode); genus Binatus (SeqCode); species Binatus sp. (SeqCode). Next base: position 36,708 of record NZ_JAUSKL010000125.1, read on the forward strand.
CATCGTCAATTGTTGGATCACGCTGTAGTTGGTATTTTCGCGGCGCGGCGATTTCACGAAGACTTGGCGGAATGGCGAGTTGTCAGAGTGAGAGAAGGAACTGAGTTGAGTCGTGATGTCAGCAACTCGGCGATGGACCCGGGCAAGTTTCTAAGGCGCGTAGTTCGCGCACGATGCCCGTACCTGTCGAATCGCATCGAGATACGCCTTCGCGCGCCGATCGCGCCAGATATTTTTGCCTTCCGAATAGATCCAAACGTACGGCTCACCGGTGCCGTACGCGATTGACAAACGACCGGTAAATCGCGGCGCCGATTCGAGTGAGAAGTTCTCTGGACTTACATAGCGGCCTACTGGCCACAGACCCAACGCGACCGACACACTGCCCGGAGCGACGCCGTTGTGTGCGAGATTTGGCGCGTATGCATTGCGCGTTTGTTCGAGGATAAGAGCGGGACGTTCGTAGAGGTAAGACCGCTCAGGCGCGAGGATAAGGCTCTGGAAATGCGCCTGCACAAGCCCGTCCCAGAAGCGGGTGCTCAATTCGTATTCCTTGCGCGCCTCGATGTTCCCAGGATTCTGCGCCTGGATCAGAGCTTCCGGCATCACGATTAGCGCGGCTGCGGGAAATTGGCCCTTGATGGCGGCGCCGACCTGCTTACCCAGTTGGAAGAGACGTTCTCCCTTATCGGGAATATTCGGATCGGCCGACCAAAGACCTTGATGGTCTTCGAGATCGAGCGAGATTCCTTTGAAGCCCGCGTACCGGGCGAGGTGAGCTGCGTCGCGAAAGTCGCCGACGATTTGCCTGAGCTGCGCATCGCTCAGCAGATTCACCGCCGCCGCATGCCATCGATTGTTGTGCACATAAATGTGCAGAAAATTATCGCTGATACCGACCTTTGAGTTGCCAATCTGGAACTGTCTTGCTCGACCGTAGGCTGGGCCATGCTCATCGTCGCCAACCGAATCCTGCCAGTTGGTAACGAGGTTCAGAACAAAGAATCCATCGACTCCTGAGTTTTGCCAATGCTCAGGATCCGACTCGGCCAGGTCGATTCCGAACAGCAGGATTTTCGGACAGGCCGCGGAGGCGTACCCGATCGTTACTAGTGAAACAAGAATGGCCAGCGCAAAAGTATGGCTATAGCGAATAGTCATTCGGTCAAGCTCCTGGCTATTCTATCGGCAAATCGGACTGAGTATCTATTAGCGCCGGTCATTGGCAAGTTCAAGGTAAAGTTGCTCGTATGCGTTGACGACGGCAGGCAGCGAAAAACGCTCGATCACCCGTTGACGCGCTGCGCAGCCCAGCGCACGGCGCCCTTCCGCATCGAGACTAAGCAGCTTCGCGCAGGCCTGCGCGAGCGCGTCCGAGTCGCGCGGCGGAACAATTGCTCCGCTGTTGCCAATGATGAAACCCGAGTCGCCCACGTCGGTCGCGACGCACGGAACGCCACAGGACATCGCCTCGATCAAAACGTTGGGACAGGACTCGCCATCGGAGGAAGGCAGGCAGAACAAATCGAATGAGTTCATCAGATCGGCGACATCGTGGCGTTCGCCGAGTAACTGGATGGAGTCCAAGATTCCCAATTTGCCGGCCAGGCCGGTGAGCCGCTCATTGTCCGGCGTCAGGCCGGCGCCGGCCAGCACTCCGCACAGACTCGGCATCCGGCTTTTGAGTTGCGCGAATGCCCGCAGAAAATTCGGGTGATCCTTCATCGGATTGTCGCGCGAGACGAGCCCAATCACAGGATCGCTTTGATTGATTTCGAGTTCCCGGCGGATGCGCTCGCGAGCACCGCAGTCCGGGCTGAAAGCCTCGAGGTCGCCTCCAGTGGGTATGTACTTCCAGCGCGAGGGGCTATAGCCGAAATGCTCGTGCCACAGCCGCGATGCGTCGGAGCAGACAACGGTAGCGGACGGGACCGACGACAGGGCTGCGAGCAGTCTGAAGATCAATTTGAAGCTCATCGGATAGGGATTGAAATCGAGTCCGGCGGCGTGGACGCTCCAGCAGAGACGCGCGCGGCGGTCCGCCGCTAGTGCGACCAATCCTGCGAGATTTGCGTGATACATCCAGGTCTGGATGACATCGAATTTGCCCGCGCGACAGATTTTCAGCAGTTGCCACAGAGCGACGATCGAGGTCGGATTACTCGATAATCCAAGCGCCGTGACTGGCACGCCGAGTTCCTTGATTCTCGGACCGATCGTTCCAAGCTCGCGAAGTGAAACTACTTCGCTCTCGAATTTCTCGCGGTCCTGATGCTGCAATAGCTTGAGCAGTATCATCTCGGCGCCGCCGGTCGTGAGGTTGGTTATCAGATGCAGTACACGCAATTTCACTACAGGGCGCTCCTGAGAAAGCATCGGGGATCGCAAACCAAGCCGAATTTTCGATTCCAGCACCAAAGGCGATCGAGCGGTCATGCCGGACGTCTTGGCGCCGACGATCGGTAGATCAGGCTTGCGCTGGGGATTCACGCTTGATTGCAACTGCGCACCAATACGGCGGCGAATCGGAAAAACTGACGTTTTCGAAGCCGGCCGACTCGAGCATCGCGGCGATTTCCGCGCGGGTGAAGCGGCGCTCGAGACGGGTACCGAATCGATCCAGGGCGTCGGTGCGCATAACGTAAAATGATGCGTCGCGATAGTAACTGAGCGGCCAATTGGCGGGGAGACGATGGTATCGATCGAGCAAACGGCCGAGCCGCGCCAGCGGAAAATAGACGACGCCGGCGAACAGTTGACTCAGTCCGTAACGAAGCGGCCCCGGAAGCCGCGCGATGCCGAGCCGCAACAGGTTCGAGAGTTGCCAGGTCGCGCGATACCACAACGGCCGATTGTCGAAGGCATAGTAGAGGTAGATCAGGAACGGGGCGCCGCGCTTGAGTTTGGCGGCGATGGCGCGAATCGCTGCCGCGGTATCCGGCAGATGATGCAGCACACCAAGCGAGAAGGCGAAATCGAGCGACTCGTCGGGAAACGGCAGCGAATCGACGCTGGCGAGATGAAAATCGGCGTTTTCGATTCCCGCCAGATTGAGCCGCGCGACTTCGAGCGCCTCCGCGCTCGCATCGATCAGATGAAGTCTGGCGACCCTGGGCGCGACCAGCATCGCCCAGCGTCCGCTCCCGCAGCCGATATCAGCGCCGACGCCGCCATTTTCGGGAAGTGACGCCCACGGAAAATTCGCAAAATAGCGCTCGAATAGTTCACGGCGCTCCGCGGCTTCGAGTTCGCGCTGCGTGAATCGGCTCCACTCGTAGCCAAAGCCTGCAATCGTTCGCGCATCCGAATTGGACATGATCGTCGTTACGCGCTGATCGAATGAGTCATCGGATGAAGTCGAGACAGAGACGCGGCGCTTGCCTGGTCGATAAAAGTGCGATGCCACATCTCGAGCATCAGCAGCGCCCAGAGCTGGGTTTGGCGATCGCGCGCCCCGCTGGTGTGCTCGTCGATGAGCGTCTTGACACGACTAGTATTGAAGTAACCGCGGTTGACGGCGGCCGGGCTGAGCAACACCTCGCGCAATAAATTGTGCCAGTTGCCTCTCATCCAATGGTCGAGCGGCACTCCAAAACCCATTTTACGGCGATTGAGTATCGCATCGGGCAGGATGCCGCGCAGCGCCGACTTGAAGATCGTCTTGCCTGCCGGTTCCCGCCAGTTCATTTTGAGGCGCGTGGGAAGGCGCGCAACGAATTCCATGAATTCATGATCCAGCATCGGCGAGCGCGCCTCGAGACCGACCGCCATCGTTGCTCGATCGACTTTCACGAGCAGATCGTCGGGCAGATACGATCGGACATCGACGCTCAGGATCGAATCGAGCGGTTCGATCGCGCGCGACCCGTCGTAGAGGCTTGCTAGATTCGGCGCGTCCGAACGCCTCGCATGCTCCGCAAAGCTGCCGCTGTAGAGCAGACGTTTTTCGTCGTCATCGAAGACCGTCATCAAGCCGCCGTAAGCGGATTTCCAGTCGCGGCCGAGCGCGTCGATCAGAGCCTTCATGCGGCGCTTGAGACGCCGGGTCGATCCGAGCACCGAGTAACCGGCCGACACGCCCGCCCCTAGCGCGCGACGAAGCGGCACCGGCAGATTGCGGAGATTGTACGCGAGCATCGCAACCGCGTAGCGCCGGTAGCCGGCAAAGTTCTCGTCGCCGGCATCGCCATTGAGCGCTACGGTCACGTAACGGCGCGCAAGCTTGGAGAGGTAGTAAACCGGAATCGCCGACGAATCCGCGTACGGCTCGTCGTAGAACCACGCCAACTCGCTGATAACGTCGGCGGCGTCGGGAGATTCGACGATGAATTCATGATGATCGGTTTGGAAGGCGGCCGCAACCATGCGGGCGTAGCGAGTCTCGTCGTAATCGGTTTCCTTGAAACCGATCGAAAATGTTTTCACCGGACGGCTGCTGAGGCGGCTCATCAGCGCGACGATTGCGCTTGAATCCACGCCGCCGCTGAGGAACGCACCGAGCGGAACGTCGCTAGTCAGGCGTATCCTGACGCTGTCGGTCAGGCGCCGAATAATTTCGCCGCGTGCATCCGGCTCGCTGATCGCGAGCTTCGGTTCGTAGTCGAGCGTCCAGTAACGATGGATCTGGACGCGGGCATTTTCGAACAGCAGATAATGCGCGGGCGCCAGTTTATTGATCCCGCTAAACGCACTTTGCGGACCGAGCAGGTACCCGAGCGTGAGATATTGGTCGATTCCGGCGGCATCCGGTTGCGCGTTTACCGAAGGATGGGCGAGCAGAGCTTTCGCTTCGGAGCCAAAGATCAGGTGGCGGCCGTCGAAACGATAGTAGAGAGGTTTCTTGCCGAGGCGATCGCGAGCCAGCAACAGACGCCGCGCGCGTTCGTCCCAAATCGCAAAGGCAAACATCCCCTTCAGCGTCTCGACGCACTTGGCGCCGAGCTCCTCATAGAGATGCACGATCACTTCGGTGTCGGTGTGGGAACGGAAGCGATGACCGCGTTTTTCCAGCCAGGGGCGCAATTCCGCGTAGTTGTAAATCTCGCCATTGAAAACGATGTACACCGACTGATCTTCGTTGACGATCGGCTGGCGGCCCTCCGGCCTGAGATCGATGATCGACAGCCGGCGATGACCCAGGCCGACGCCCGGCCCGAGGTAGAGACCCTCATCGTCAGGTCCGCGATGGCGCAGCATATCGCGCATCGTGATCAGAACGCCCGGGTCGATCCGCTCGCGCGGATCGCTGCTGACGATGCCACAAATACCGCACATAGCTTGAAATTTTTTCTACGAGGCGCGACGAATACTTACAGCGAATACTACTACGTTACTCAGTCGTACGCGGATGCGGCGCGCCGAGGTACAGCATCAGCAGTAACAACACGGGAAGAATCTGGAGACGAAATCTCACTGCGGCGCCCAGATTGTGCGAAGATATGATGCCGTAGATTGCACTCCAGATCAGGCAGAAGAAAATTGCCCACACGACCACTGGAGCGCGCAGGTCGCTGAGTCGAAAACGGGTCATCGCCCGGACGAGCAACCCCAGCAGGACGAGATCTTCGAGCCCTGCCAGCAGCCCAAACGGATTCATTATTTCACCGGGCAGCGGCCGAAATAACGCCGTGAATGCTCCGACGGGTGCGAATTCGATGAAGTCACTCCAGCTGACAAACACGGTTGTGGCGCCGGTCGACGAACCGCCGTAGTTGTACAACTGTCCCGCCTTGGCGACCTCTTCGATTAGTTCCTTGGCCGAAGCAGCCTTGAAACTCGCCATCAGTGGTCCGGCGGCATAGACGAAGGCCGCCATTCCAGCTATTCCGACGAACAATTTAATGTGGATGTTCTTGCTGGACCACCAGACCGTCCCGACGACCGGCAGAATCATGATTGGCGCCAGCCAGAGGCGAATTATTGACGCGATCGCGATACCGACTGCCATCAGGACGATGGAACTCCAGCTTCTCATCATCAGCAAGCGCACGGTGCCGTAGGTATAGATTGCGATACCTAGCATCCCTATCGGATCCTTGCCCAAAATCGAGGACCAGAAGAGGATCGTCGGACTGAGTCCGAGAATCCATAGGATGCGGCGATCCTCGTGGCCGAGGAACAGTACGGCGGCTCGATAGACCAGATAGACGGACAGCAAGCCGATCGACGCGCAGGTCAGCTTCATCGCGTGATATGAGGGGATCGACCACTGATAGTGAAGTCTGGTGAGTTCGTTCATCGTCTGCGTGCCGTCGCCGAGCGCCAATAACAAACGCGCGAATCCGGCCTGAGAACCACGAAAGTAATTGAACGCGTCGAGTTGATAGTGGTTTTCGTAGAACAGCATGAACCCAAGCGTGACGATGATTCGCACCGCCCATAGCCAAAGTAATGCGCTCCGGTCCCGATCGGGTACGGGCGCGACAAAAATGGCTGCACCAATAGCTAATCCCCAGAGTAACCCTAGTGAGTAATCGAACTGAATCTCGCGGCTGTGAATGTGATTGCCAAGACTCGACGCCAGTCCCATCGCCGCGATAACTCCGAAGGTCGTAGTCACGGCGAGCGCCAGGCAAAGTACCGCGCGCCGCAAGACCGGACCCGAGACACCGCTTGGTAGAATGATTGAAGATAAACTTGGCATTCGATGCGGGGAGCGGAGCAAGAAGGAACTAGTTGAGGGCGCCCGAATTGCGGTCGATCCCTTGGATTGGAAGTGCAGCCAGTTCATCTAGTTGCTGGCGGCGCGAAAGCTGTGAAAAATAAACTTCGTTGATTCGCCGCACCATCAGATCGGCGCTGAAGTGCTCGGTTGCGAATGTGCGGCCCGCCCTCCCGAACGCGGCGCGCCGATCCGGATCGGCAAGCAGCTCGAGCACCCGCTCGGCCAGCGCTGCGGTATCGAGCGGCGGCACCAGGTAGCCGGAGACTCCATCCTTGATAACTTCCGGAGCGCCGTCCAGGTCGAACGTCACGACCGGTTTGCCGACCGTACCGGCCTGCGGAAGCACGCGCGCGATTCCTTCCCTGAGCGACGTGTGAACGACCACGTCCATCGCCTGAAAGCACACGGGAATCTCCTCAGGTGAAACCAGGCCGGCGAACACCAGTCGATCGTGAATGCCCAGGGTCCGCGCGCGAGCCTCGAGCGAGTCGCGCAGCGAGCCGTCGCCGACCAGCAGAAATTTTGCCCGCGGCTGGCCGGCCGCGATGCGCACCGCGGCCTCGAGAAACTGATCGTGTCCCTTCAGCGGAAACAGGCGGGCGACCTTGCCGACCACCAGCGCTTCCGGCGCGATACCCAGCCGCCGCTTCGCATCGGCGGCCGACAGCCGATCGCCGATGGTGAGAAACGGCTCGAGCTCCATCCCGCTGTGAATCGTCACATGCTGTTCAGGCCGGCCGATTCGCTCGGCGATCGCGCCCTTGGCGGTCTGGTCGTTGACGCTGATTAGTACATCGGTAAAGGCGGCGCATCGCCGCTTCAACCGAATATATACTTGATTAGCAACTTCCGACTGATACTTGTGAAACACCAGGCTATGTAATGTATGAATTACTACTGGCACGTGCGCCATCCGCGCCGCGACGCGGCCGACGATGCCCGCTTTCGACGAATGAGTATGCACTACGTCGAACTGGCCGGCGCGGAAAATCCGGTACAGCTCGAGGTGCGCGCGCAGGTCAGTGACGGGCCGGATCGGCCGCACCAGCAGCGGCGTCAGCCGCAAGTTCACGCCCGCGGCGTGCGCCCGGTCATGCAGATTGCCTTCGCGGCCGTGGTCGATGCCGGCGATCAGAGTTACCTCGAACGCGGGATTCCGATGCTGCCCGATCGCGGTGTAGAGAGTGTTCTCCTGTGCGCCGCCGACGATCAGCCGGGTGATTACGTGACAGATGCGAATCGGCCTTGGCATTTTTAACTTTGCGGAGCACGCGCGCATGCGATCCAGTCGCGGCCGAGATCGATCAGGGAGAGCCGCTCGGTTGCAAGGCCGGCATCGGTGAACAGGCCGACGACTTCGCGGCGCGAGTAGAACCTGACGTACCCGTTCGCAATCGCGAACCTGAGCTTGCGGGTCGGCGCGCGATACTCCCACCTTTTGGGAAAGGAACAGAACAGGCGGCCGGAGCAATCGGCGATCATTTTTTTCAGATCGACGAGCGGATCTTTCAGGTAGTCGAAGTAGCCAGCCGCGATTACCGAGTCGAATTTCTGCGGAGCGGCGTAATCGACGAAGCTCGAGGCGACGAACTCGCAGTTGCCGGTCACGCGCGCGCGAACGGCCTCGGCGTGCGCCAGATCGAGCATCTCGGTCGAAACGTCCACGCCGACTACGCGCGCCGCGCCCGCCTGCGCGAGCGTGATCGTGTAGCGGCCGGAGCCGCATCCGACGTCAAGCGCGGTCCATCGATGACCGCACGGCGCGAGGTTGCAAATCAGCCGGTAGCGTTCGACCACCACCTGCCGGAACAGCCGATCGACGACCTGCTGCACAATCGGTTTGCGCTGCTCGTAGATCGCGTCGAATCTTTTCGCTTCGCGATCGAAGTAATCACGGACGACCTGGGTTGAACTCATGCTCGAGCACTTCTCCGAGCGGCGCGAAGCGAAAATCCCGCAGCAATCGTGCGAGCTTGTTGCTGGTCGCGCCGAGATTTACGTAGTGGGTGATCCACGGCTTCCAGTGAAACCTTATCCGCGGATGGTCCGGGTCGAGTTCCCACGGATGCAAATAGAAAACGATCGGTTGGCGATCGCGCTCGGCAGCGCGGAAATTGGAGCGCGTGACCGAGTAGGGATAGATGCGGAAGTAGGCGCCGCCCGACGCCGGGATATTGCGGCCCATCACGCGACGCACCGAAATCGGAAACTCGAAGAGCGGACCTTCGGCGGTTTCGAGGCGGCGCGGATGCGATCCGAAATCCGCAATTCCGTAGCGCCAGTTGCGCACCGGAAAGATGCTCGAATCGTAGCGATAACCGAGCTTCGCCAACACTTCGAGCGCCCACATCGATTCGCGCGTCACGGAAAAGTAGGCCGCCCGGTAGGCCACCACGCGCCGCCCGGTGGCGTCGGCGATCGCATCGGTCGCCCGCCGCGTTTCGTCGTGCAGGCGCTCGCGATTCATCGCGTACAGGAGATCGTGCGACCAGCCGTGGCATCCCATCTCATGGCCCGCGTCGGCGATTTTCCTGATCAGCGCCGGATACTCGCGCGCGATCGGCCCCAGCACGAAAAAAGTCGCGCGGACGCGGTGTTCGTTGAGCAGGTCGAGCAGCCGGTTGAGGCCGACCTCGAGCCGGCGCGCCGCGCCTCTCCTGGTCGTTTCGGCAATCGGTATTCCGTTGAACCAATCTTCGACGTCAACCGTGAACGCGTGAACGATTGGCGGCGGCAGCGCGCACTCCGATGCCTGGACAAGCGCCGCATCCGGCTCAACTGCCATTGATATGCGTCCCGTGCGAATTGTTGTCCTCGGTCATGCGGGTGGGACCGCCGCCGTCGAGTTCGTGCGCTTCGGTCAGTTCGACTTCGAACTGCTTCATCCGTTCGACCAGCGAATCGAAACGCTCGCGCGAGAGAAACCAGAAGCTCGCGAGGAGCGGCGCAAGGATCCCGACGAGCAACGTATCGACTAAGGTGAGCGGCGCTTGCGGATGTTCGGGCACCGCCGGCGGATCGATCAGGATGAACGCGAAATCTGCCTGAATTTTTGCCGTACCGAGTTGCTGCAATTGCTGCGCCAGCAATTGATCCAGTTGCGGCACCAGCAGCGCGTCCGAGGTTTTGCCGATCTGTTGTTCCAGCGAAACAACCGCCGCGCTGGCAGCTTGCACGTATCTGGTTCGGAGGCGCTCGCGCAGAGCCGCGATGTACAAATTGAGTACTCGCTCGGCTCCCTCGGGCTCCGGATCCCAGAAGGTCAGCGTCAGATTTCCGGTCTGCTCGTGGTAGTCGTAGTTGAACCGACGCGTCATCAATTTGTACATCTTCCACGGCGTGGGCTTTGAAATGCCGAGCCACAGGAACGGCGAGGACCACGGCGAAACGTGCCGAAGCAAGACCTTGGTGAGGTCGTTCGACTGGATTAAATCCTTAGTGAAAGTGACCGAAGTAACCGTTGCGATAAACTCATTTGCGTCGCTCGCACCGGACCCGCCGAAGAGACTGTTCAAGACGCCGCCGCTCCCGCCTCCACCGCCGCCCGTGATATTTCCCAGCAGGCCGCCAAGGGTAACCGACGATTGCGGCTCCTGTGACGCGGGCCTGAGCACCGCCCGCGCCTGATACCAATGCGTCATCAAAAAACGGGTGGTAACGAACGTCAACACCATCGCAAGCGCTGTAGCAACTCCGATTTCGCGCAGCCTGGGGCGCAGCGTCGAGTAGTAACTTAGTATTCGCTCTTCGATACCGGTTAATTCCGGCGCGGGCGAAGGCGGCTCCGCGGTCAGCCGGTCGTTGCTGGCCGGCTTGCGTCCCGCGCGGGTGATTCGAAAATTACTCACGGCCCTGATCGATCCGGTTGATGCCTCAAATGCCACCCACTCGCTAATGCAATTGTTGATAAACGAGTATCCAGAGTTTACGCTGCGCGATTAGAGTCTGGTCGCGAGCAGGCCGACCACCGCGAGCGCTGTCGCGCTGTTGGCCATGATCGTGGTGACGTCGGTCCAGTATTTTCGCTTGACCATCCCCTGCACGTTGGCGAGGCTTTCCGGCACGTATATGGTATCGCCGGCCTCGACGTATTCGCCCATGATGCCGTCCCCGATGAAGGTCAGCGCCGGAAAGATGGAACCGTTGCCGCTGTTCTTCAGGCTGTCCTGGGTGACCATCGCGCCGTCGGCCCTGACCAGGATTACGCGATCGACGTCGCCCTGTTGCGTCGCGCCACCCGCTTCATACAGATAATCCTTGAGCGTGAGGCCGCGGCGCGCGACCACCGCGGTTGGATGATAGACTTGCCCGAGCACGTAGACGGCGCTCGGCCGCCGCGGGACGGCGATCGTGTCGCCATCTTCCATTAGCACGTCCTGCTGGCTGCTGGGAACGAAAATCTTGTCGGCGCGGATTACCAGCCGGCCGTCGGCCTGCTGGCCTTGAGTGGTCGCGAGTAATTGCTGGAGCGACGCGAAGGTCGCGGACATCTCGCTGCCCGAACTGGAATTGCTGGTCGTCCGAGTGTTCAGCAACGGCAACGCGGTTGATAGCTGGAGCACCTCTTGCGAGATTCGCGTGCGAGCCTCTTCGAGGCGTTCCTGCTCGACTTGCTTGATCGACGCGCGGATGAATACCAGTCCCTTCGGAAACGCGTTGGTGCGATATCCGCCGGTGCGAGTCATCACCGCACTCAGTGTTTCCTGATCGTGGATAACGTACTGACCGGGGCGGACGACTTCGCCCTTGACCATAACTACCCACGGCAGATGCCAGTTGGGCGCGGTCGTCACGTAAAGCTGATCGTCCCACCTGAGCGCCAGTTCGAGTTCGGCCGAGCCGGTCCGCAAATCGAGGTCGCGCATGGTGCGGATCGTCTTGGCGCCTTCGATAACTTCGGTGCGCGCCAACTGGACCTTCTCGCGGTAGGCGTCATCCTTGAAACCGCCGGTCATCGAGAGCAGATCGCGCACGCGCATCCCGTCGTTGTAGTGGAAGCTGCCTGGATTCAGCACTTCACCCGAGGCCAGCACGGTGCGCTGCGGCAGTTGCCATCCGAGCACCTGCCAGATGAAGACTTCGTCGTTCGCCTTCAGCACCACATCCTGCCGCGAGGTGCCGTTCAGGATACTCGCGAGATCGATATCCTCGCTGGCGCGCTGGGCCTTGCCGCCCACGATGTTGGTTCGCACCAACGCGGCCCGTCCGGTGTAGGCGCCTTCCTTGAGACCGCCGGCCAGATAGATCAGATCGCTCACTTTCATCCGTTCGCTGAGCAGATACTGGCCCGGCGTTCGCACCTGGCCACTGACCGTGACGGCCGGGGTTTCGCGGAGCGCGTCGAGGCTGTAAACGTCGAGTTCGTCGTGCGGCATCAGGTATAGATCCGCTTTGCGATCGCCCGCAAGCGCCGCCGCGAGATTCACCTGCACGAAATGGGTGTACTTCTGCGATCCTTCGAGGCGCTTGATCAATGCGTATTTGAAATAAGTATGCGGCAGCACGCCCTGCCCTTCCGCGATCAGCTCCGAGACGCGCATGTTTTTGCGCCACTGGAATTCGCCGGGACGAGATACGTTGCCGCTCAGCACGACGCTGTTGGTATGCAACGAAAGCACCGGCATGATTTTGACCAGGTCGCCGTCGCGGACCTTGAACTCCTGCGAGCGAAGCTTGGTCAGCGGCATATCGAGCACCACCATCTGCTTGTGATTCTCGACGCGCTCGACCTGCAGGCGCTCGGTGAAGCCGAACGCGGTGACGCCGCCCGACAGCGTATCGACCACCGCGCCGAGACTCTCGAACTCCGGTGCATATTCGAAGATCGCGGGCCGCTTCACGTCGCCGACTACGCCGACCACCGGGCCGATCACCGGCACGAAGATCACGTCGTCGTTCCGCAAGCGTTCGTCGGCGGAATTATCGCCCAGCAGCAGGAACTGGTAAAGGTCGAGCACTTTTTGGACGGAATTGCCGCGCCGTATCTTGACCTGGCGGAGGCTCCCCGTTTTGGCAACGCCTCCTGCGGCGACCAAGGCATTCGAGACGTGCGACAGCGAGCTGACCGTATATACGCCGGGCTGATTCACCTCGCCGACCACGAACACCTGGATGGTGCGCAACTGGCCCATCGTGAGTTGCGCTTCGAGTCCGCGCGATTGTTTGAGACGGCCTTCGACCAGTTTTTTGGCCTGGCCGAAGGTGAGACCCGCCACCTGCAGCGGGCCAACCTGATCGATATGAATACTGCCGTCGCGATCGACAGTATATTGCACGGTTGAATTGACGCGGCCCCAGAGCACCAGGATCAACTGGTCGCCGGGACCGAGCATATAATCGTCCCCGACCGGAACGTTCTGCACCGGCGCAAAAGTAGATACTCCCGCGGTGAGAAAATTGTATCCGAACTGAGATACGTTATTGATAGTTGGAGTGGCCGCCTGCTGATTCGGATTGCCTAGCTGCAGAAATCTTGATTCGATCGCCGAAGGCGGCGTGAGCGCGACATTGGTCACCGGGCTGGATGCACTCGGCGCCGCCGGACCTGCGGGCATCTGATTTGGCGCTTGGGATTGCCGCGAGGCCTGCAAGGTCTGCGATAGCTGCGAGACCTGCTGATCGCTGAGCCCAAGCGCGTGGCCAATCGAAGCGGCGTCCCCGGCGGTGACATTCATCGCGCCGAGCCGCGCCGTCATCTGCTGCAACTGATCCTGCGACAGGCCGCCGTTCAGCGCCTGATTGGCGAGCGCCTGGACCTGGTCAGGCGACATGCCAAGTGCTTGCGCGGCAGCGCTCATCGCGGCGGGCGAATTGGCAACCGCTCCGGCCGCGGCGGCTATCGCCGGCGATCCTGAAGACCCCAACGCAGCGCTCGACGCTGCTGGAGCGGCACCCGGAACCGATGGCAGACTTGGGGAAATCGACCCCGGGACTGCGTAAGCTGGCGAGGTGCTTGGCACGGCGTTGCCGGAGCTGACGGAAGTTCCTAAAACAGGACCAGACATCACGCCAGCCGACGATCTCGAAAGCGCATTTCCCGGGACTCCATACGCGGGCAACGTACTCGTGACCGGCCCCCCATTGCTAGCTGAAGTGCCTGCGATGGGAACAGTCATTGCGCCAGCGGGCGCTCCCGAGGTCACACTTCCGTAAGCGCCGGAAGTGGGGGAGGACGGTCCAGAGGCGGACGCTGGAGCACTTGAGGCCGTGCCTGGATTCATCGGCGCGCTCGTTTGGGCAAGCGCATTTGCGCCAATGAGCGAAATCAGGACGGACCACGATGCGAGGCGAATCAACCGGCAGAACGATTCTTTGGTGCGCTGGATATTCACTGTCTTACACCGTTCCTGACTA
>NZ_JAUSKL010000126.1 GCF_030646925.1 Candidatus Binatus sp.
TGCGATTAAATGTCCTGCGAGATTCCCGCTGTCGATGGCGGATACGTATTTTGGCTCGAGTGGATGAAGATTGCGCGTGTCATACCAGTTGAAAAAATGGCCGCGGTAACGGTCCAGTTTGTTCATCGTACAAAAAGTTTCTTCTAATCGATCTACCGCCGCGGTAATGCCAAGCCAGCCGAAATCGCGCGCCGCGAGGACTGATAAAAGATAGAGACCGATGTTTGTCGGCGATGTCCTATGCGCCAAGACCGGCTTCGGGGTTTCCTGAAAATTATCGGGAGGAAGCATGTGCTCCTCCGCGGTGACGAAGGTCTCGAAGAAACCCCATGTACGTCGCGCCACCAGGCGAAGGCTTGCTGAATCGCTGTCCGATAGAGGTTTGCGATTTAAAGGCGGGACCCGGCTCACCCACCAAGCCATTGCCGGCGAGAGCATCCAAGCGCCGAAGAACGGAATGCCGATCAGCCAGGAATTACGGCCAGAATAAGCGAGGATGACGGCGCCGGAGGCGGCTAAAGCGACGGCTCCCGCCATGCGCCGATAGAAACCAAACAATCGGAGTCTTTGATCGAAAGTCGCCTGCGCGGCGGCTACCCACTCCAGCAATCGACGCCGCGCGAACAGCCTGAATAGCGTCCGCACAATCGCATCCACCATTAACCAGCTCTGATGCGCGAGCAACGTTACTTGAAGAACGAACTGCAACACGGCAAGTTTGAGGTCAGAGCGAAATGCGCGCAGGTGGCTTAACGGGGTGATACCGTAACGCCCCGGTATGACTCTGGCGAGAAGAGGAAGCATTGCCGGCAGTGAGAGCGCAAAAAGAACAAAGCCACACCAGACCAATGCAGCCGTCGTTGGCAGAAGGGAACATCCGGCCAGAATGGCGAGGAAGGCGGCTGGAGCCGACAGGGTGCGTCGAAGATTGTCCACGAGCTTCCAGCGGCCTAACAGGGGAATGACAGTTTGCTCGCGGCGGTTCCCAAAATTTCGATTGGCGCCGATTATCCAGGGGAGCAATTGCCAATCGCCACGAGCCCATCGATGCTGGCGCGCCGCAGCAACGTCGTACCGGGATGGAAAATCTTCAAACACTTCGACGTCGGAGACCAGTCCGGCGCGCGCGAAAATCCCCTCGAGGAGGTCATGGCTGAGCACCGTGTTCTCAGGGATACGGCCTTCCAGGGCGGCTTCGAAGACATCCAGGTCGTAAATGCCCTTGCCGCTATAGGAGCCTTGCTCGAACAGGTCCTGATACACGTCCGAAACGGCCGATGCGTATGGGTCGATGCCGCTCGCGGTCGAGAAGACGCGCTGGAATATCGAACCTTCCTGAGAAGTGGGAAGCGACGGCGTTACGCGTGGCTGCAGCACGCCGTATCCTTCGACTACACGTCCGCAATCGGGATCGAGCCTTGGCCGATTAAGCGGGTGGGCCATCTTCCCGATCAGACGCTTTGCGGCTCCCATTGGCAGCCTCGTGTCCGCGTCCAAGGTAATTACATATCGAACACCGGGAGGGACGAGCGGCAACCCGCCACCGATCTCCTGGAAAGTCGTGTCGTTGGCGCCACGAAGTAGCCGGTTCAGCTCATGCAGCTTGCCGCGCTTGCGTTCCCATCCCATCCAACTCCCCTGGCTCTCGTTCCAGATCCGCCGGCGATGGAGCAAGAAAAACCGAGGTCCGTCGGCTGCCGGTCCGTGTCGGTTATTGAGGCGTGCGACACCTTCTATGGCAGCACCCAGAAGCTCCTCGTCACCTGGCGAACTTTCAGTCGGCGAGTCGATCCAGTCCGACAGAAGAGCAAACCGGAGATCGCCGTCGGAGCTCGCGAGATAATGCACCTCTATTCGCTCGATGAGCTCATCGACCGCCGTGCGTGTCGTAAGAAGTGCGGGCACGACGACAATTGTGCGGAGTTCAGCCGAGACACCGTTACGAAGTTCGAGTCCAGGGAGGGCAGCTGGGCCGAACCGATTTGTGACGGCGCGGTTTACCAGCGTGATTGCGGCATCCGTCGAGACGAACAGTCCAAAAATCGCGAGCGGTAGAAGAACCCACCCACCCGTGCCTGCCCAAAGGACCGCGAGCAAGGCCAATGCCAGAATTAACCCGGCGGCGAAGGCGATGGTCGCAAGATATCCTGAGATCCCGACCACCGCGTTCGCGCGTTTCAACCAATCCTTGAGCGGAGCGTGAAATCCGAGCTCCCTTTCGAAAGCGCAACGTCCTCCAGCGATCAAGTAGTAACCGGGATCGAGCTTGCGCGTATCCCATCGATCCATTTTGGTTTGCTGGTCCGCAGCTGCATGGTTTGCGGCGAGTAGAACTTTCCGAACGACGTCAATTTCCGAATGCTTTGAACCGCGCGCGAGGTTTTCAATGGCGCGCCGATATCGATCCCGAGTTGGAAAATCCATATTGGCAAAATCACTACCCGCCCGTAGCGTTTCATC
Organism: Candidatus Binatus sp.; assembly: GCF_030646925.1. Lineage (NCBI taxonomy): Bacteria > Candidatus Binatota > Binatia (SeqCode) > Binatales (SeqCode) > Binataceae (SeqCode) > Binatus (SeqCode) > Binatus sp. (SeqCode). The sequence continues at coordinate 2,461 of NZ_JAUSKL010000126.1, forward strand.
GACCAGGCTGACGCTTTCAAAAAACTCCACCCAGTCAAGGGCGGACATCAGCCGCATGCTCGTAATGATGTTGCGGATGGTGACGTTCATCGCACCCTGTCTCTGGTGCTCTTCTTGAACGATTTCCTCGGCGATCGTGCCCTGAGATCTGAGACGTTCGTCCAACCACAGAAGCGCCGGCATTCCCTCCGGATCTTCATCGCGCAAACGCTGAACAAGCTGAACCGCAAAAGCAGTCTTGAGCGGCGATTTCGCAAGATCTTGCAGGGCCGTCACGGCCAGTTCAGGAGTCCCGGTAATTATGCCGAGCAAGCGATCAGCCAAGCCATCCGCGTTCTCGCGAGATTCTCGGTCACTCACCATGCGATCGCCCAAACGCCGAAGATTCTCCACCAGCACGATGCGAACGGTGATTGCGAGAGCCCAGAGCTCACCGATCGTGAGCGGGTGTACGCGCTGATAGGCCAGGACGAAACGGCGTAACATCTCGGGTTCGAAACGGCTGTCCGTATGCGCAACAAAAGCCCAAGCGATTTCAAAAACCCGCGGGTAGCCCTGGAATGGGCCTTCAGCCAGCTTTGGAAGCTGCCGGTAAAAACTCACGGGAAGATCGGTTCGGATCTCACGGATCTGATCTTCGACGATGTGAAAATTCTCGATCAGCCACTCGGCCGCCGCCGTGATTGGGCGCTTCTCCCGAACCGCTTCAGCAATAGCACCATAGGCTTTGAGAAGAGCTCCCTCGTTATCGCGGAGACGTTTTGCTAAAGATCGTCCACTTTCCGGTCTTGAGTTGACGGACCGTGCTGCGGCCAGACTCTCAGCGTGTTGCTCCAGACGCTCAATGCTGAAAAGCTCTTCCCGGATCGCTTCTTCATTTGCCCATGGGGCAGCCGGCGACGACCTCGAAAGGAAGCTCAGGATCGGAGGGTTTAATATAGCGGCGCTCCCAACAACAATCGTTTTTGATTTCGCTGTTCAGTCTCCCGCACTTAAGCTAATCGAAAACTGACAGCGCGGGTGATCCCTGCTTCGTGAGCAGGCCAACCCCGTCGCGCATGGACCGGCAAGATACTAGCGCGGCGAGCAGGATGGCCCAGCTCCCGTCGTTCTTGTTCAGGTAGGTCCAGGATACCCGTCGCACCCGACTCGTGGCCGGAGCGCAATATATATCAATATTCCGCCCCCTTCCGGGTCACGTCAATGTTTTCATTGCGGCATATAGGCTCTCAGTTTGTCCGTCGCCGCTGCTTACAGAAAGCCGACCAACTTTTGAGCTGACCGATCCTCGTCAAGCAATTCTCGCGTTAAAAAAATGGGCCGAACGATAGCTGGCCGTCCCTGTCCATTGCGTACATTCCGTCTTTGATGCCGCGGAGATCGGATTGGTGGTCGTTTATCTAGCAGGGACTATGATTATTCATTATTTCCTCTATATATCAGAGCGCTCGTCGCCACAAAGTATTGTATTTATACATGGATACGACGAAGTCAGATTGCTAGTAGGCAGCCCACGAACATCGACCGGGATCATGGATTAAGTGCGAAGCTGCCGCTATCCGATGTATAATAGTTAAGAGTGAGCACGTATCCGCTGCAAGCAAAGTTGATATGTTGTTGCGTCACACTGAAAATCGAAGATAGAAAGGAGCTGCAATGAGTGGATTCGAACGAACCGAGACGTCGACAGTCGAGGACGGCCCGGCGATCCGCTACAAGCTCATCGGACACGGACTTAACGGACCGCAAATCAGTGCATCACGCAACGGGGTGGGTATCGGCGGATGGTGGCCAATCATCGACAGCAAGGAAATTCTTGACACGATGATGGCGCAGATGGAAGCGGCGTGGAATGATTTCGAGCGCCTGCGGTGTCGTCCCGAGTAAGCCGTCGTTCGAGGCGTTCCCTCTCCGATGCAGTCATAGATTTCACCAGCCTAATAGAGTGTTGACCGAGGGGTCGTTCCAAGGCTGGTCGGCGAAAGCCAGGTTTAATCTCGCTCTCGAAAATGGATATGAATCAGTTCTACGGGATCGAAATCGGCGAGTTCTCGGCGTGGGTCGCGGATCGCCTCGTAGTTACGGAACAAGAACGATGCGCGCACTCTTCATTGGACAAACCTATATCGATGTGACGTTTCTCACCGACCGAATGCCGACTGGAGACGAGAAATACGTTGCAAAGACCTATGCAATCTCTTTCGGCGGCAACGCCGTCACAGCCGCTTTTTGTTGCGCAAAATTAGGAATCGCACCC